>JASBRM010000055.1 GCA_030149405.1 Neptuniibacter sp.
ATTGAGTGGCGTTGAATGCCAGTCCACTGTTGAATCAACGCCGCATGCAAAGCAATCAAATCTCAGAAGTTCAAAGGTAATATCTGGTGGGCGCTGATCTGAAAAGGCAACTACTCCCTCTTCATTGCGATATTTATAGACGTTCTGGACGGAGCTTTTCTTCTGATTGGTGTAGTGAATTTTTCTCTGTTTATCTGAGAGGTTTGTGTACTCAACCCGGCCATCCGGATGGACTATTTTACGAATTTCAGCGTTTGCCGGAGCAGAAAGGCCTGCACCTACCAACAAAATGGTAAGCAGAAAGATAAACAAGGGTAATCGCAATGAATGTCTAACCATATCTGCAGTTTAGCAGCAGGCTGATAGAATTTTGAAGGGTTTAAAAAGCGCAGAACTAACATTCTGCGCTTTCAAGGGAGATTTAAACGATTACCGGAACATCACAGTCCACATCGGCATTCTGGCCTCTGTGACGCAGCAAGTGATCCATCAATACAATCGCCATCATCGCTTCGGCAATTGGCGTAGCTCGAATACCTACACATGGATCATGACGGCCTTTAGTCACCACCTCGATCTCTTCACCGCGGCTGTTGATGCTTCTGCCCGGCAGGCGCAGGCTGGACGTTGGTTTCAGCGCAATATGAGCTGAGATATCCTGACCTGTTGAGATACCGCCTAAAATGCCACCAGCATGGTTTGACAGGAAACCCTCTGGGGTCATCTCATCACGGTGTTCAGTACCCTTCTGTTCAACACAGGCGAAACCATCACCGATCTCAACGCCCTTAACTGCATTAATGCTCATTAGGGCATGCGCCAGCTCCGCATCAAGGCGATCAAAAATCGGCTCACCCAGACCCACAGGAACGCCTGAAGCCACGACACTGATCTTGGCGCCAATTGAATTACCTTCTTTACGAAGGTCATCCATGTACTGTTCCATTTTTGGAACAGACGCAGCATCCGGGCTGAAGAATGGATTCTCAGATACCTGAGACCAGTCAAAGTTCGCCTCATCGATTTTGATTGGACCCAGCTGAGACAGATAGCCTTTTACCTCAACACCTTTAGAAGCCAGGAATTTCTTCGCAATCGCACCTGCAGCAACACGCATTGCTGTTTCACGCGCTGATGAGCGACCGCCGCCTCGATAATCACGGAAACCATATTTATGGGTGTAAACATAGTCCGCATGAGCTGGGCGGAAAGTTTCCTCGATATTGGAATAATCTTTCGAGCGTTGGTCGGTATTCTTAATCAACAGACCAATTGGCGTTCCGGTGGTTTTGCCTTCAAATACACCTGAGAGGATCTCAACTTCATCGGCTTCACGACGCTGTGTGGTGTGACGCGAGGTGCCTGGTTTACGTCGATCAAGATCAAGTTGCAGATCTTCTTCTGAAAGTTCGATGCCTGGAGGGCAACCATCTACTATGCAGCCCAGTGCTTTACCGTGGCTTTCACCAAAGGTAGTTACCGTGAAAAGCTTACCGTAACTATTTCCTGACATCGCAGTAATCCATCCAATCTCTAAAAATTAAGGGCGGGAAGTATAACAAACTATGAACCCGGTCACTAAATCTGATCTCTGTATTGACTGAGTTCCTGAGCGGTAATGGCAAAAACACCATTGCCGCCACGTTCAAACTCCAGCCATATCACAGGAAGCTGTGGGTACTGCTCCATCATATGTACTTCGCTGTTCCCCACTTCAACCACCAGCAAACCCTCTTCAGTAAGATAATCGTTAGCCTGCCTTAAAATCTCCCGGGTGATATCCAGCCCATCAGGACCGGAGCCAAGTGCCAATTCTGGCTCATGACCATATTCCACTGGCATTGAAGCCAAATCCTGTTCATCCACATAAGGGGGATTACTGACGATAAGATCGTACTTTTTACCTACAAGGTTACTAAATAGATCACTTTCTATGGCAGATACTCTGTCTGCCATCTCATGCTTAGCAATATTTTGCTCAGCGACTTCCAAAGCATCTGCCGAAATATCTGCCAGATCTACTTCAGATTCAGGAAATGCATAGGCGCAGGCAATGCCGATACATCCGCTCCCCGTACACAAATCCAGAATTCGTTCTACTGGCGCCTCCCGTAACCAGGGTGCAAATTCGTTCTCAATCAGTTCAGCAATAGGCGAACGAGGGATTAAGACTCTCTCATCCACGATAAACGGTAACTGACAGAACCAGGATTCCCCTGTTATGTATGGTAGAGGTTTACGTTCTTCTGCTCTGAGCCTGATATATTCAAGAACACGCTGTTTCTCAGCATCCGTTAGTTTGCCATCCAGAACAGCAGGGTTCGTATTCCATGGCAGATGCACCGCAGCGAGCACCAATTGTGTGGCTTCATCCCAGGCATTATCGGTACCATGGCCAAAATAGATACTGTGTTCGCCAAACTGACTCATGGCATAACGAATATAATCTCTGAGAGTATCCAATTGATTGGCAACAGAATTAAGAGGAGATGCGGTTTTTTGCATTCAGTCACGACCGATAATTTGGTAAATTGAGTGCCGCAATATTAATTGATATCAGCCGTGAACTCCATGACAGACCCGAAAGACTCAACAGACGATATTAGCTTCACTGAAGCGATGACGGGTGTCACCCGCCATCAGCACGACAAGGCTGACCTGCAAGAAAACCGCATCAAGAAAAACAAGGCTAACGCTTTATACCGACGTAAGGCTGCCACTGAAGCGGAAGAAAAAGTGGTTGATGGTTTATCCGATGAAGCCGTTGCTTTGGTTGAGTCCAGTGAAGAGCTGCTCTTTGCTAACCCAGGTGTTCAATTTAATCTGCTCAAGCGTTTAAAGCAGGGCCATATCCCCTGGGAACAAGGTTTAGACCTGCACGGTTATACGGTTGAGCAATCCAGAGATATTCTAAGTAAGTTTATTTATGAAGCCAGACGAGATCAAAACCGCTGCGTTCTGGTTGTGCATGGTAAAGCGCACTCATCAGAAAGCCAGCAGGCTTTAATTAAGTCCTATGTTAACGAGTGGCTGCAAAGATTGAATGGGGTTTTGGCATTTTGTTCTGCTCAACCAAAAGATGGTGGGACCGGTGCTTTGTACGTGCTATTACAAAAAATTAAGTAAGAACTTAATTGATCGTATCACCCTGCTCTAATGCTTCTAACTTTTCCCGGGTTGCAAGTCGACCGTATTCAATGGTTTCAGCAGCGCGGTGAAAATCATAAAAGCTACATAGATCTTTAGGGATTCTAACAACCAGATCGGGAGGGTATCCGGCAATCTTATACTCCGTTAAACTGGCCTGCATTACCTCGACCGAATTCAGCAAAATGTCCATCCGCCCGCCAATTTCACTCTCAATTTTCTTATCGATATCCTGATCAGTCCTATCCACATCAGGCATATGCCACTCATCACTCATACCACTTCTTTTAAGGTATTTATTCGAAGGTAATTTGAGATGACTGTGATTAACATCGCCAGTGTTCAGATCTACAGCAATGATCAGATCAGCTTGTGACGCAACTGCAGGAATAATCGGTAGTGGATTTAACACACCGCCATCAACCAAAACTCGGCCTTCTTTAATCACGGGAGTAAATAATCCAGGCACCGCAACAGATGCCCTGATTGCATCAAGTAAGGGGCCTTTCTGGTACCAGATCTCCTTTTGTCGTGCCAGATCAGCAACAACTGCAGTGTAATCAATAGGTAGGTCCTGAATATTGGGGTCACCAAGAATTTCAGCAAGCTGTACAAAAACCTTATCCCCCCTGATAGCACCTTTAGATAAGGTAAAATCCAGAAGCCTTACAACTTTTATCCAGGTCAGGCTTTTAACCCAGTCACGATAATCAGGGAGTTTGCCAGCCGCGTACATACCTCCAATTAAAGCCCCAATGGAACTACCCGAGATCGCTACAATTTCGTAGCCTCTTCTCTCAATCTCTTCAATAGCACCTATGTGGGCATAACCACGTGCCCCACCACTGCCAAGTACCAGAGAAACTGTTGCCATAGTGTAACCCCATGATTTTACTCAACTCTATTCTCACTATAGACCATTAGTTTTGTACCACGTTCAGTTTGTTGACCTAACTGGAAAGAACCCGCCGCGTGAATAGAAACCCTTTCTTCATCAATACCTGCTGCCACAAGCTGGGTCTTCAACTGATCAGCCTGCTGCATAGAACGGGTCAATTGTTGTTGTTTAGTGCCTGGATTGAAGTCATGACCAACAATCCAAACTGACAGATCAGAGCTACTTTTTAGTAACTCTAAGAGGATATCTACATCCTCTTTAGATGAGATCTCACGACGGATTTGAGTTTCAGCTGATTGTTGCGAAGACCTTCCGGCTGACTGCCCTTCAAGAACATCAAGACGCAGATAAACCCGTTTATTACCTCTCCTGACCGAGTATAGGGATACGTAGTTGCCATCTAACTCTAAGCTGGCGAAGCTTTGAGACTTATCTACACCATAGAGTCTGAAATAACCGAAAATATTGTTAGCCCATTGATTACTGCTGCCACAATCCCGACCGGAACAGCGAAAAAGCTCTTTACCTCCAAGGGCAATTATTTGGGAGTAAAAATGCTCAAATGCCTCATTTGGAGTACGGTTTTCAGGAATTCTGTAACTGATCTCAGTCAGTCGGCCCGCAACCCGTTTCTCTTTCTCAGGTTGCAGCACACCATTAATTTTTTCCAAACCACCCAGAATTAATCGATAATCCCGGGTATCGGATTGTTTGTATTGGACAATGTAAGATGAAGGAAAGCGCTGAAGCTTATCGTAGTCATTTGAATTACGAATATCAGAAGCAGCAGAAACATTTACTGCCATGGCAACACCAAGAAATAATAACCAGAGCCTTTGCATACAGATTCCTTCTAAAAACTACTTAACCCAACCATTAATAATTTTAGCAATTTCCTGAGCAGCTGATGTTTCCATATGAAGATGGTGACCACCTTCAAACTCAAATAGTTCAGGTTGTTGCAGCTCATTAATCCAACCATCAATTAGAAAAGACGCTCCATCTTCCCCCTTTATGACCGTCGTTTCAGCTCTGATAGCCCTTAAGAATGATTTGATCTGTTCTGGACTGAAACGAACTAAAGATGGCAGTAATAACCCCGGGTCATGACTCCAACAGTAACCACCTTCTGTTTCCACTAAACCTTTTTTTAAGAGCACCTCAGCAGCTTTCCTACCCACAGGCCAACGGCCATTCATGCGAGCGCTGATTGCATCATTAACCTGTACGTACGGGCGTAGTGTTTTAGATGCTAATTTATTCCTTTTTGAAATAGCCTTCGCCAGATCATTGGGTAACTGATTAACTTCGTAGTGCAGTGGAGCTAACCCCTCGATGCACATAAGATTGTTAACTTTCTCAGGAAAAGCACCTGAAAACAAAGCGGCTATACTGGCGCCCATTGAATGCCCAACCAAATAAACGCTCTTTAAGTCCAAAGCACTTATGATGGCATCTAAGTCCGTAACGTTATCCCAGATATGATAAGGCATTCCCTTTGGCCTGAAGGAAGAATGCCCATGCCCAACCAGATCCAAAGAAATTAACCTGATCCCCTTTAAGTATTCAGCTAGCTTGAAGAAGCTCGCTGAGTTATCTAACCACCCATGAAGAGCAACTACAGGCAGACCTTCAGGATCCCCATACTCTTCAATAGATATTGAGTACCCCGGAATAGTTATCAAATAGGAACGATTGGTTGGCATCCCATTTCCTAATTCTCTGAAAATATTGAAAAATTATAAGGTACTATAGTGTTTTGATAGGCTATTATTCCAGCTAATTATTCACTACCAAGGCAACAGAAATGAAGGATTTGAACAACGCAGCTTCGACTAAGTCGAAAATTTCTCCACAAAACCTGCTGTTCATTTTACTCGTTATCCAGTTTGTGATTGCCCCTTTTTATTATCAACCCAATTTCGGTGGTGAAGGGCTTTATCTCCCCTATAACAGCTCTGTCTGGATAGTTGCGGTTTGGATCATTGCCGCGGGGGCTTTTTTGATCAGCCGATCACACATTCTGATTCTGCCTAAATACTGGTTAGGCCTGGCATGCTTACCGCTTGGTGCACTAATTACTGGTTTCATCGTTGAGACAATTAATCCGACTGAATGGCTTACCCGCCTGAGCGTGATAACTGGGGGCTATCTTTTCTTTCTGGCTCTTTTTCAATTCAGATTGTCATCCAAACAAATAGACCAGAGTTTATATATCATTCTGGCCTTTGGGATGATCGCTACGGCTTATGGGGTGTTTCAGGTACATTCAATAGGGGAATTTTATTCTTTTATCCCCAAGAGCCCGAAGAATGCGCCAATTGGTATTTTCCAACAAGTTAATATTCAAGCTTCGTTGATGGCTACACTTTTAGTTTTGGCCTATTTCCTAATCAGCAGGCCAACTTTTAGATCCACGAGCATCTTAATTAAAATTTCAATTTGCTTAACCGCTTTTTTTGCCAGTTATGTAATAGCCGCTTCGGGTTCAAGGGTGGGCTTATTAGGAGCCTTTTTAGGACTTATTATTCTATTGATGGGACGGTGGCGCTTACTCACAAGAAATAAAGTGATGCTGGTTTGTGTTTTAATTTGCACAATCACAGGCGCTGCATCACAAACCAGTGGTTTAATAAAATCTTCCGTAAAGTTTGACCGCACAATTGGAGGCATGGAGCCAGATATACGCTGGAAAATTTATAAATTGTCATGGGACTTATTTACGGAATCCCCTGTTGTTGGACACGGGTTAGGCAGTTTCCAGAAAGTATTCCAAGATAAACGCAGAGAATATCAACAGGAAGGCACCTTACATTTAGGGAGTGAGCCCAGATTCAGCCATCCCCACAATGAAATGTTCTTGTGGTTAGTAGAAGGGGGAATTGTTTCAGTTTCCGGTATTGTATTAGCTGCAATAGTTACCTTCGTCCAACTTATAAAAATTGGTTGGCGAAGAGGCTGTGGATATGCAGCTTTATTGATTCCTATTACCCTGCATACGCAAGTTGAGTTACCTTTTTATACATCAAATACACATTGGCTGTTACTTCTCTTTCTATTATTTATCACTCATCAGCATCGAAGGAAAAAAATACTTACGTCGGGGCTTTCAAGCGCCGCTAACAGGCTGATTCCATTATCCTTTGTTTGCCTGGCTCTGTTTAGTAGTTGGTCTTTAATTGGCACTTTAAAAGCTAATTCCGATCTTGTTAAATACTTTTCAGGCGGAGCTTCGCAACCAGAGCTATTGAGTAAACCAATCAGTTCACTTTATTTCAGAGAGCATGCTCTATTTTTATCATATCGACATAACATGATTATCGGATTGAGAAACAGAGATGCGAAACCTGTATTGGAGTTTATAAACTATACGGAAAAACTGTTACAAAAATCTCCCGCAGAGATGTATTACTATTCACTCATTACTGCATACCATGTTGTTGGTGAAAATGAGTCTAGAGATAAACGTCTTGAGGAGGCTTTATATACTTACGAAGATAGCTCTCGCTTGAAATTACTGAAACAAA
>JASBRM010000077.1 GCA_030149405.1 Neptuniibacter sp.
GGTGGTGAGAACGTACTGTCAGCATATAAAGATAATGCTGCGGTAATGGTTGGTTCAAAAGCGGGTCGATTCTTCCCGAAACCGAATGGCAAAGAGTACAGCTACAATCAGGAAGATATTCAGATCCTGATGAAAGTTGAAACTCATAACCACCCAACTGCTATTGCACCACACTCCGGTGCGGCGACAGGTTCTGGTGGTGAGATTCGTGATGAAGGTGCTACCGGTAAAGGTTCTAAACCTAAAGCTGGTCTTACAGGTTTCACAGTATCTGATCTTAATATTCCTGGCTTTGAGCAACCATGGGAATCCAAATACGGTAAGCCAGAGCGTATTGTGACGCCTCTGGATATCATGATCGAAGGCCCAATTGGTGGTGCTGCATTTAACAACGAATTTGGTCGCCCTGCGCTAACAGGTTACTTCCGTACTTTCGAACAGAAAGTAAACGGTGCTGCGGGTGAGGAAGTGCGTGGTTACCACAAGCCAATCATGATTGCGGGTGGCTTGGGTAATATCCGTGATGAGCACGTTGAAAAGGGTGAAATCCCAGTAGGTGCTAAGCTGATCTGCCTGGGTGGTCCAGCAATGCAGATTGGTCTAGGTGGTGGCGCGGCCTCTTCTATGACATCTGGCTCTTCCTCTGCTGATCTTGATTTTGCATCTGTACAGCGTGATAACCCTGAGCTAGAGCGTCGTTGCCAAGAAGTGATCGACCAGTGCTGGCAATTGGGTGATGAAAACCCTATCGCATTTATCCATGATGTAGGTGCCGGCGGTCTTTCCAATGCTTTCCCTGAGTTGGTAGGCGATGGAAATCGAGGCGCTAACTTTGAGCTGCGTAACGTAAACAACGATGAGCCGGGTATGTCGCCTTTGGCTATCTGGTGTAACGAAGCGCAAGAGCGCTATGTTATGGCGGTAGCTCCATCTGATATGGCTCGCTTCGAAGCGATCTGTGAGCGTGAGCGTTGCCCTTATGCTGTTGTGGGTGAAGCGATCGAAGAAATGCACCTGACTCTGGGTGATACGCATTTCGAGAACAAGCCGGTTGATCTGCCGATGAGCGTTCTGTTCGGTAAACCACCGAAGATGCATCGTTCTGTAGAGCGTAAGGCATACGAAGTTCCGGAATTTAATACTGAATCCATCGATTTGAAAGATGCCGCTGAGCGCGTAATGAAGTTGCCAGCAGTTGCTTCCAAGTCTTTCTTGATCACCATTGGTGACCGTTCAATTACAGGGCAGGTTGCTCGTGATCAAATGGTTGGCCCATGGCAGGTTCCTGTAGCTAACTGTGCTGTTACAACTGCCGCTTACGATACTTATGCGGGTGAAGCAATGGCTATGGGTGAGCGTACACCACTTGCTTTGGTTGACTCTCCTGCGTCTGGTCGTATGGCGATCGGTGAAACCGTAACTAATATGGCGTCCGCACGTATTGCAGAGATCAAGGATATTAAACTTTCTGCAAACTGGATGTGTGCAGCTGGTCACCCAGGTGAAGATGAAAAACTCTACGACACAGTTAAAGCAGTAGGTATGGAGCTGTGTCCTGAGCTGGGTATTACAATTCCGGTAGGTAAGGACTCAATGTCCATGCGTACGGTTTGGAATGATGACGGCGAAGATAAGTCTGTGACAGCGCCAATGTCTCTGATTATTTCTGGCTTTGCACCCGTTACGGATACGCGTAAGACGATAACTCCACAGCTGAGAACCGATAAAGGTGAAACTGATCTGATCCTACTGGATCTGGGTAATGGTCAGAACCGTATTGGTTTGTCTGCTCTGGCTCAGGTTTACAACGAAGTAGGGCAAGCTGTCCCGGATGTGGACCAGCCGGAACAACTAGTTGCCTTCTTCACCGCTATTCAGGAATTGAATGAGCAGGGGTTAATTCTGGCTTATCATGACCGTGCAGATGGTGGTTTATTCACCACTATTGCAGAGATGGCATTTGCTGGTAAGGTCGGTGTTGATGTAAATCTTGATATGCTGGCAGGCGAGCAGACTGAGCTAGCGTCTGCATTGTTTGCGGAAGAGCTGGGTGCTGTTATCCAGGTTAAGCGTGATGACCTTGAAACTGTTCTTAATGAGCTGAATGCCGCAGGTCTTGCAGATATTGCGCAGGTTGTGGGATCTATAAACGATGATGATGAAGTTCGCTTCCATTTCGATGAAGAGGAAGTTTACTCCGAATCCCGAGTTCAGTTACAGCGTTGGTGGGCAGAGACGTCTTATCAGATTCAGTCACTACGTGATAATTCTGAATGTGCTAAACAAGAGTTTGATCGTCTACTGGATAAAGAAGATCCAGGCTTGAACGTTGCACTGACGTTTGATCAGAATGAAGATGTTGCGGCACCGTTTATTCAAACCGGAGTCCGCCCGCAAATGGCAATTGTTCGAGAGCAGGGTGTGAATGGTCAGATTGAGATGGCTGCTGCGTTTGATCGGGCTGGCTTTGCTGCTGTTGATGTTCACATGAGTGATATTCTTTCTGGTCGGGTGGAGCTGGATCAATTTAAAGGTCTGGTTGCCTGTGGCGGCTTCTCTTACGGTGATGTATTGGGCGCTGGTGAGGGTTGGGCTAAATCTATTCTGTTTAATAGTCGTGCTCGTGATCAGTTCCAGGCATTCTTCAACCGTGAAGATACTTTTGGCTTAGGTATCTGTAATGGTTGTCAGATGCTGTCTAACCTCCATGAATTGATTCCTGGTTCGGAACTATGGCCTCATTTTGTGCGTAATGTTTCAGAGCAGTTTGAAGCGCGTGTTGCAATGGTTGAAGTTCAGGACTCTCAATCTGTGTTCCTGCAGGGTATGGCCGGATCCCGTATGCCAATTGCTGTTGCTCATGGTGAAGGTCGTGCTGAATTCAAAGATGCTTCTCATCTGGGTAATCTTCAAGATTCAGGTTCTGTTGCTTTGCGTTATGTTGATAACTACGGTCAGCAGACGGAGGTATATCCTGCTAACCCGAATGGTTCACCTGCGGGTATTACCGGTGTTACAACAACCGATGGTCGTGTCACGATCATGATGCCTCACCCTGAGCGTGTATTCCGTTCTGTTACGAATAGTTGGGCACCAGATGAGTGGTCTGAAGATGGGGCGTGGATGAGAATGTTCAGAAATGCTCGGGTCTGGGTAGGATAAATCCAGACTCTGGATTGCAGAAAAAACAAAAAAAGGTGGCTTTAAGCCACCTTTTTTATTGCAGGAATTCAATTAGGGGCGAACGTAAAAGTATCCCTGTTGTTGCAGGCGAACGATTTCTGGCAATCCTGCTTTCACAACGTCAGCTTCTTCTACTTCGTACAAATTATCCCGAGTCACCTTGAAACCATCAAGGCTATTACCGCAAATGACAAACTGGACATCACTCAGTCGAAGAGAATCGATAGAAGTTTGCTTGGCATGATCATCAATCGCTTCCATGAAATACTTTATCGCAGGACCGTGGACTACAGCTTTGATATCAATGTTATCTTCACCTAATTCATTGATATGGTTAGTCATATTCGTGAATGTGGCAGAGATGCGTTTAGGATCATCGTAGTTGATGTGGTAGAGCACCTTTTGTGGATCATAGTCCTCAGCATAAATGCTAAAGCTCAGGCTAGCCCCAAAAACCAGGCAGGTAATAATCCTTAGGGAAAATATTTTTCTCATCAGTTGAGGCCATTAAGGAAAAAGTTTAGTTAGTTTTCTGCTTTTTCTAATACTTTTTCACCAACAATTTCTATTTCGACGCGGCGGTTTGCAAACAGGCAGTCGATCAGTTCAGCACCGTCACTGTCTTCGCAAGATTGTGCAGGTATACGTTCACCTTTGAAATCGGTGGTGATTTTCGAAGAATCTACACCGTTATCAACCAATTTCGCTTCGACAGCATCTACCCTGCGTTTGGAAAGGGCGTCATTATATTCGTCACTACCAAGACGGTCTGCGTGGCCAACCAGAGTCACTGAATCCAGTTGCTTAAGAGTATCAATGTAATTAACGATATCCTGGATGTTTCCTACCTCAGCACTGTCAAAAGAAAAATACACGATATGTTTCTCTTCTGCGCCCACTAAAGTGGTTTCTTCGTGCTGATGGGGTTCGCAACTGTTTGGAGTTTTGTCCCAGAAATTTAATTTAGGACATTCAGGATGGGCAGAAGCTGCAGAGCTGAATGAGAAAGCGGTAAATAGAGCAAGAGTTAACGCTGCTTTTTGCATGATCTCGCCTTGAGCCGAATTGTAATTATTTTAGTAATATGCGAGTTGCTAAATACAACGGAAGAAAAGGTCCGTTGTATTTAGCTGTGTCTTACTATTACTTAGTGCCTGAGATTTCTACTTCTACACGGCGGTTAGCGCGTAGGCAGTCAATCAGAGTAGCACCACGTAGACCCTCACAGGATTTTGCCGGTGCGCCTTCACCCATGG
This sequence comes from Neptuniibacter sp., assembly GCA_030149405.1. Taxonomy (GTDB): domain Bacteria; phylum Pseudomonadota; class Gammaproteobacteria; order Pseudomonadales; family Balneatricaceae; genus Neptuniibacter. Next base: position 4,440 of record JASBRM010000077.1, read on the forward strand.
CATCTGTGCTGATTGCAGAGCTTGAAACGCCACCAGACTGAAGAGCTGCAGAAACAGCCTCTACTCGTTTCTGAGAAAGAGCGTCGTTGTAGGCATTGGAACCGATGCGGTCAGCATGACCAACTAGCTTAACGCTTGTAACTGTTGTCAGGGAGTTGATGTAGCTTGAAATGTCGCTCACATCACCCGCGTCAGAGCTGTCAAAATCGAAGTAAACGATGTGTTTTTCAACTACCGACATTGGAGCAGGAGCTGGATCTTCCTCAGCAGCTGGAGCGGGTGCTTCAGCCATAGGCGCTTTGTATCCTGCGCAGCCGTCGATAGCATTTTCTTCTTTCCAGAAACCGTGGCGCCAGCAGCCGCCAGTACCGGTTTTCCAGACTGTACCATTTGGGGTTTCATCCCAGTAACCAGCATTTTGTTCGTGAGCTTGAACGCCTGTAGCCAGACCCATTGCTAGTACGAGCCCAGATGCGATCGCTAGTTTTTTCATGATTGCTGTCCTTAAAAATGATTGGGGTTATATTGATAGAAATAATAAGTCATTATTTGTTTATTACAACTACCCTTAGCTTAACCTTAGGTAAATATCGCAAAATAACGAACTGTTTCTATTAAGATTTTAGTCTTATAAAGCTTAATTGTTCTGATCTAAGGCAAAACTTTCTTATATGGTTTGATTGTCACTTTTTTGTATACCCCGGCAAAGATATAAGGGTCTTGATGAGCCCAGTGTTCAGCTTCTTGCAAAGAATCAAATTCTGCTACTACTAAGCTACCTGTGAAACCAGCATCTCCTGGGTTTTCACTGTCAATGGCAGGATGAGGACCTGCGATTAACAGTCTTCCTTCTTCATTAAGCTTTTGTAGTCTGGCTAAGTGATCAGGTCTTGCTGCAAGACGTTTTTCCAGGCTGTTTTCGATATCTTCAGAAATAATAGCGTAATACATTAAGCTTCCTCGTTTTTATCAGAAGGCTCGGCTTCCTGAATGTGTTTGGAGAGATAAAAACCCTGAGCCAGTATGAAAATTAGTGTCAGGCCCAGCATGCCGAATAATTTGAAATCCACCCAAGTTTCTTCGCTAAAGGTATATGCGACGAATAGGTTGATGATGCCCATTGCAACAAAAAAAATGACCCAGGCAATATTCAAGTTTTTCCAGGCATTTTGGGGTAACGAAATATTACCGCCCATGATTCTTTCAACAATGGTTTTGTCGCCAATGAACTGGCTGCCAAGGAAAGCAAGTCCAAATAGCCAGTTCACAACAGTAGGTTTCCACTGGATAAAGGTTTTATCCTGAAGTAATACAGTTGCTCCGCCCAGAACAACCACAAGTATCAGGGTGACTAACTGCATTTTTTCAACTTTATGGGTTTTAATCCATGTGTAGAGCATTTGCAGCAGGGTTGCAGGAATGAGTATTGCAGTTGCCAGAATAATGTCGTTGGTGGTTTTGTAAACGACGAAAAAAATTACGATAGGTAAAAAGTCGAGTAACAGCTTCATATTGAATACAATAGGTTAAATTTTCTTAAGTATAAGTCCGGCGAGCCCTTTGATAAACACCGCAAACCTTATGGATTTACCGCGTTACGACCTGCATTGTCATTCTACAGCTTCGGACGGTGTGCTGTCGCCTGCCGAATTATTAAAGCTTGCGCATGAAAGAGGGCTGGAAGTACTTGCGCTGACTGATCACGATACGATTGCAGGGTTTGACGAATTGAAAACCCTTAATAGGAATCAGATCAGAATAATCTCAGGTTCCGAATTTACCTGTCAGTGGAATTCAAGAATTCTACATATTGTGGGTCTCGGAATAGACAGTGAATCAGCAAAACTTAAAAAATATTTCAGTCACCTTGAGTTTTTAAGAACCCAGCGAGCAAAAGAGATTGCCAACAGATTAATCAAAATGGGATTACCAGATCTTTTCTCTGATGCTGAAAATGCGGCTGATGGCGGAAGTATTGGGCGCCCTCATTTTGCCAGAGTAATGTTGGAAAAAGGCTTAGTATCCAATGAGCAGCAGGCATTCAAAAAATATTTAGGTACTGGGAAAAAAGGCGACGTAAAAATTGAGTGGCCAGATTTAAGTGAGACGATTTCTACTATTAATGAATCTTCAGGGTTGTCTGTTCTGGCGCATCCGACGAAGTACAAGATGACTTTTACTAAAATCAGGGAAGTGATTGCTGCTTTTAAGGAGTTTGGTGGAGCAGGTATTGAGGTTTCTTATCCTGGAGTAACGCCTGATCAGCATTTACACCTCAATCGTATCGCTAAAAATAATCAACTTATGGTTTCTGCGGGTAGCGATTTTCATTCCCCAAATCATGCATGGACTGATTTAGGAAAGTTTCCGCCTTTGAATGAAACAGAAAACCATATATTGCACAGGCTGATGGGTTAATATTAATAATGAATATGCTCAGGCTTAGCATTTGAAATTAAAGAACAGGGTATTAATAAGTGAGTCAATTTTTTCAAATTCATCCGGATAACCCTCAGAAGCGTTTGATTAATCAAGCTGTTGAAATAATCAATGGCGGTGGTGTTGTTGTATACCCTACAGATTGTGCTTATGCATTGGGATGTCATTTAGGTGATAAATCGGCGGTAGAAAAAATAAAACGCATTCGACAGCTTGATGATAAACATAATTTTACCCTTGTCTGTCGTGACCTGAGTGAAATAAGTACCTATGCAAAGGTTGATAATAGTGCCTATAGATTATTAAAGGCGCACACTCCTGGTGCGTATACCTTTATATTAAAGGCGACCTCAGAAGTTCCAAGAAGATTACTTCATCCAAAAAGAAGAACTATTGGAATAAGAATTCCAGATAATGAAATTGTATTGGCTCTTACAGAAGCTTTGGGGGAGCCAATAATGAGTACCTCCCTGATTATGCCCGGCGAAGATATGCCTTTAATGGATCCATATGAAATTAGGGAAATACTTCAACACCATGTGGATTTAGTAATTGATGGTGGGTATTGCGGTATGGAAGCAACCAGTGTAATTAATCTAGTGGATGAAATTCCTGAAATTGTCCGTCAAGGGGCAGGAGATATTTCTGATTTTTCGTAAATAGATTTTATTATTTAATTTCTTATTGAAAGAATATTGTCTATATAGATAATTGTTGTGCTCTTTTTATAATAAGGTGGATGCAGATGTCTGATTTTCTAAAAATTCTTACTCGGAAAAACTCTTTAAGAAAACAATGCCAGGAATTAAGTGTTTCTGATTTGGAAAAAGTTATTTCCGACCTGACAGTAATTACTGAAGATAAGCGCGCAGAAGAAGAGGCTGTTGCCGCTGCGGAACAGGCTAAGCTAGAGAAAATCGAATCCATCCGTAAATCTATGCTTGAAGCAGGCGTTGATATCAGTGACCTTATGAGTATGGTGGGTGACGCTTCTACCGGTGTGAAAAAGAAAGTCGGTCCTAAATACAGAATTGAAGATGATGAAGGCAATGTTCATGAGTGGTCTGGCAGAGGTAGAACACCTTTAGCTTTCCAGGCTTACTTCGATAAAGGATTTACTAAAGACGACTGCCTGATTTAAAATACACTGAATGTTTACTAAGGCCCTTTCATTAATCTGAAAGGGCTTTTTTGTTTTATTAAAATATTTTATTTGGTGCGTCCAATGTCTGATGAAAAGTTACATAAAGTTTTGGCGCGCTCCGGTGTAGGCTCACGTCGTGAGATGGAGCGTTGGATCTCTGAGGGTAGGGTCTCTGTTAATGGAGAGCGTGCAACTTTAGGGGATCGCATTTCAGAAGCGGATACTGTTCAGGTTGATGGCAGTGAAGTTAAATTAATTTTCGATCGCCAGGCTCAGCGGCGGGTACTGATCTACAACAAGCCTGTTGGTGAAATCTGCACCCGTCATGACCCTGAAGGAAGGCCTACTGTGTTTAGGCATCTGCCACCTCTTAAAGAAGGGCGGTGGATTGCAATAGGTCGGCTGGATATCAATACATCGGGCTTGCTGATTTTTACCACCGACGGCGAGCTGGCCAATGCATTGATGCACCCTTCTGCACAAATCGACCGAGAATACGCAGTTCGCGTTTTGGGTAATGTTGATGACGCTATGCTCGAACGCCTTAAAGAAGGTGTGTTGCTGGAAGATGGCATGGCCCGATTTACGGATGTGCAATTCTTTGATGGTGAAGGTGCCAATAAGTGGTTCCATTGTGTCGTCATGGAGGGACGTAATCGTGAGGTCCGTCGTTTGTGGGAGTCCCAGGAAGTTCAGGTTAACCGCCTGAAAAGGGTGCGCTTTGGGCCTGTTTTCCTGCCAAGCGACGTTAAATCGGGAACCTGGAAAGAGATGACCGTAAAAGAGGTGAATTCTTTGTCTAAAATGCTTGAATTGAAGCCAAAGTCAGCTCCTAAGATGAGTGTTGCGGAGAAAGAAACTTTGCAGCGTCGTTATAAAAAGCAAAGAGCGCGACGTCAGGAAGGAAATTAATCTGTATTGAGAAATAAAAAAGCAGCTATGAGCTGCTTTTTTATTTTCTGGTCTTTCTGTTCAGTGGTTACTGAGCATCCAGGGACTGGCCGTTGATATCAATGCTGTCTGGGCCCATCAAATAGAGATAAAGCGGCATTATGTCTTCTGGCGTTTTTAGGGTGCCTGGGTTCTCTGCAGGGTAGGCATCGGCACGCATCTGGGTTCTTGTAGCACCAGGGTTGATGCAGTTAGAACGGATATTGCTTACATTGCTGATTTCATCTGCCAGGGTCTGCATCAAGCCTTCAGTGGCAAACTTAGATACGGCATAAGCTCCCCAATAGGCTTTACTTTTTCTGCCTACACCTGAGCTGGTGAAAACCACAGAGGCGTTTTCTGAACGCTCAAGTAAAGGCATCAGGGTCTGGGTAAGCATGAAAGGTGCATTGACGTTAACTTGCATCACCTGCTGCCAGATCACCGGGTCATAGGATTCAATGGGTGTTCTTACACCTAGCAATCCGGCGTTATGAAGTATGCCGTCTAGCTTTCCAAACTCTTGCTCAAGTGTATTGGTTAACTCAATAAAATCGTGTTCTTGAGCACTCTCAAGGTTGAGAGGGACTAGAGCGGGTTGCGGATGACCGGCGGCTTCTATCTCATCGTAAACATGCTCAAGCTTTTCAAGTGTACGCCCAAGCAGAATAACAGTAGCGCCGTGAGCGGCATATGTTTTGGCGGCAATGCGGCCAATACCATCACCGGCACCTGTTACCAGTATAACGCGATCTTTCAGAAGGTTTTCAGGTGCTTGGTATTCAAACATAGTGGCGGTTTTCCTAAGTGGTGCTTTAAAGTTTGTATAGTGATTGTAGCAGGGGCTGGAGTTCAGTGGCACTTGAGATGTAATGATCGGCCTGCCATTGTTTGGGGTCTTCATCCTGATTCAAGTAGCCGTAGGTCGCCGCTACAGTGAGCATGCCGGCACGGTTGCCTGCTTCTATGTCACGGATATGATCGCCGACATAAACGCTCTTCTCGGCACAGCAGCCAATATGATTACACGCCAGGAATAATGCTTCCGGGTGCGGTTTTCGTTCATTTACATGATCCGGGCAAACAACACTAGCAGCCCTATCTAGAAGATTGAGGCCTTTCATGACGGGTGTAGTGTAAAGCTCCGGCTTATTTGTGACTACGCCCCAGCTTATGCCTTGGTCTTCCAGCCATTCAAGGCAGTTATCCAAGCCAGGAAAGAGTTGGCTGTCTACATCCAAATGGGTTAGATAAATTTCCAGCATGCGCTGGTGAAGCCGTTTAAACTCCTGCTCACCTTCGGAAAAGCCGAAAGCGGCTTCAACCATTGCGCGGGCGCCATTGGAAACATAGGTTCTTAGAAATTCGTAGCTGACACTTTCGCGGCCTTCTTCCTGGAGAAGTTGATTTATAACCCAGTGGAAGTCCGGAGCTGTGTCAATCAGGGTGCCGTCCAGATCGAACAATACAGATTCGGGTTTGTTAGTCATGGATCAGGCAGGCTTCTCTGTCGCCATTAGATAATTCACATCCACATCAGTGGGGTGAAGGCTGTAGGTTTTTGAGATCGGATTGTAGGTCATGCCACATATTTCAGTGTTTATCAGACCGCTGTTTCTGATCCAGGTGCCCAGCTCTGATGGGCGAATAAACTTTTTAAAGTCATGCGTGCCATCAGGTACAAGCTTCAATACTTTTTCGGCACCTAAAATGGCAAACAGGTAGCTTTTGGGATTGCGGTTCAGTGTGGAGAAGAACACTGTGCCGCCGGGTTTGCAGAGTTTTGCGCAAGCAGCAACAATGGATGATGGGTCTGGAACATGTTCCAGCATTTCCATACAGGTCACCACGTCGAATGATTCGGGCTGCTCTGCGGCCAGTTCTTCAACAGTGATTTGTTTATAGGTAACGTTCACGCCGCTTTCAAGGCCATGAAGCTTGGCTACTTTCAGTGGAGCTGCGCCCATATCAATGCCTGTTACTTCAGCGCCTCGTTGTGCCATTGATTCTGCGAGAATGCCACCGCCACAGCCGACATCCAGTACCTTCTTCTCAGCTAGGCGACCAATACGGTCGATTAAACCAACGCGAAGTGGGTTAATGTCGTGCAAGGGTTTGAATTCACTGTTTTTATCCCACCATTTGCTGGCAAGTTCTTCAAACTTGGCAATTTCTTCGGGGTCAACGTTCATCTGAGTATTGCTTTCGGGCTGTGACATGGTGTTTCTACTGGCTTGAATTTAGCTGCATTCTAACATCTGGAGCGGGTTCGAAAACAGTGCAAAAGAAGCTGCAGGAATTAATTCGATAAGCCCTTATTTTTTCAGGATTCCGTTAAACGAATTGTGATATACTCCGGCGGTTAAAAATATCCGCGGAAACCTTCCGTTTCTCGAGTGATTCAAGGATAGGGAATGGGTGATCTAGCCAGAGAAATTCTGCCAGTTAATATCGAAGATGAACTGAAGCAGTCTTATCTAGATTACGCGATGAGCGTAATTGTCGGTCGAGCCTTGCCAGATGCGCGAGACGGCCTGAAACCAGTGCACCGCCGAGTATTGTTCGCAATGAATGAACTGGGTAATGACTGGAATAAAGCGTACAAAAAATCTGCCCGTGTTGTCGGCGATGTTATCGGTAAATACCATCCTCATGGTGATAGTGCTGTTTATGACACTATTGTGCGTATGGCGCAGGACTTTTCCATGCGTTATACCCTGGTGGATGGTCAGGGTAACTTCGGTTCTATTGATGGCGACTCTGCAGCTGCCATGCGTTATACCGAAATTCGCATGGATAAAATCTCCCACGAGTTGTTAGCGGACCTGGAAAAAGAGACTGTTGATTTCGTCGACAACTATGACGGCACAGAGAAAATTCCTGAAGTATTACCAACGCGTGTACCCAATCTGCTGGTAAACGGCTCTTCCGGTATCGCCGTAGGTATGGCGACAAATATTCCGCCGCATAACCTTTCTGAAGTCGTTAAAGGTTGTATCGCGCTGATTCACAATCCAGATCTCAGCATCGATGAGCTAATGGAATTTATTCCAGGTCCGGACTTCCCGACGGGCGGCATTATTAATGGTCGTGCCGGAATTCTTCAGGCGTACCGCACAGGGCGTGGTCGTATCTATGTTCGCGCTAAACACCACGTGGAAGAGGATGAGAAAAGCGGTAAGGCTTCACTCATCATCACTGAAATTCCATACCAGCTGAACAAAGCTCGTCTGATCGAGAAAATTGCTGAGCTGGTTAAAGATAAAAAGATTGAAGGCATTACCGAACTTCGTGATGAATCCGATAAGGACGGTATGCGCATTGTTATTGAACTGCGTCGTGGCGAAATGCCAGATGTCGTAATCAATAATCTGTTTGCCCAGACTCAGATGGAGTCTGTATTTGGTATCAATATGGTTGCTCTGGTCGATGGGCAGCCAAAGATTTTGGATCTGAAGTCTTCACTGGAATGTTTTGTGCGTCATCGTCGCGAAGTTGTGACTCGTCGTACTGTTTACCTGTTGCGTAAAGCGCGTGAGCGTGGACATATCCTTGAAGGTCTGGCAGTTGCACTGGCGAATATCGATCCGGTTATTGAACTGATCAAACAGTCTCCAACGCCTGCTGAAGCAAAAGAAAAACTAATTGCGACTTCCTGGGCGCCTGGTGATGTGATTCAGATGCTGGAGCGTGCGGGTGAAGATGCTTGCCGTCCGGAAGATCTTGAAGAGCAGTATGGTCTGCGTGAAGGTAAATATCACCTGTCACCAGCTCAGGCTCAGGCAATTCTGGAGCTGCGTCTGCATCGCCTGACAGGTCTGGAACATGAGAAACTGATCGCAGAATACAAAGAACTTCTGGAAAAAATTGCAGAGTTGCTGGAAATTCTGGGTTCTCATGAGCGTCTGATGGAAGTGATTCGTGAAGAGCTGGAAGCTATTCTGGAAGAATACGGTGATGAGCGTCGGACTGAAATTACAGCGTCCCGTAAAGACCTCACCGTGGCAGATCTAATCACAGAGGAAGATATGGTTGTCACCATCTCTCATGGTGGTTATGCCAAGACTCAGCCGTTGACGGATTATCAGTCCCAGCGTCGTGGTGGTAAGGGTAAATCTGCTGCATCCATTAAAGATGAAGACTTTATCGAACATCTGTTGATCGCGAATACCCATGACACCATTCTTTGCTTCACTGATCGTGGCAAAGTTTATTGGCTGCGTGTATTTGAAATTCCTGTAGCCAGCCGTACGGCGCGTGGACGCCCAATCGTCAACATTCTTCCTTTGGATGAAGGTGAGCGAGTCAGTACGATTCTTCCGGTTGGAGAGTATGAAGAAGATAAGTTTATCTTCATGGCAACTGCATCCGGTACAGTTAAGAAAACCTCACTGACAAACTTCTCACGTCCGCGTTCGAGTGGTTTGATCGCTTTGGATCTATTAGATGATGATCATTTGATTGGTGCAGCAATCACCGATGGTGATGATGACATCATGTTGATGACCAGTGCAGGCAAATCTATGCGTTTCAGCGAAGATGATGTGCGCCCAATGGGCCGAACTGCACGTGGTGTTCGTGGCGTGAAGATGGATGACGGCATCAAAGTTATCTCTCTGATTATTCCGAAAGAGAACGGTAAAATTCTGACAGCATCTGAAAACGGCTTCGGTAAGAAAACGGCCGTTGAAGACTTCCCGGTTAAAGGTCGTGGTGGTCAGGGTGTAATTGCTCAGCAGTGCTCAGACCGAAACGGTGCATTGGCTGGAGCGGTTCAGGTGTTCTCCGGTGATGATGTGATGTTGATCAGTGATCAGGGAACTCTGGTACGAACAGGTTGTGACGATATTTCTGAACTGGGACGTAACACTCAGGGTGTAACGCTGATTCGGGTGAACAATGATGAGCGGCTCGTAAGTGTTGCCCGAATTGAGGAACCTGATGAGGAAGAGGTCGAGGGAGAAGTAACCGAATCGACTGCTGAAGCCGAAAGTCAGCCCACAGTAGAAGAGTAACCCAACCTATATCAGTGCGGCTCTTCGGAGCCGCGCTTTTTATAATTGCTTTTAGTTAGAGTGAATAAAGCAAATGACACGTAAGTACAATTTCAGCGCAGGCCCTGCAGGGTTGCCCGATGAGGTATTGTTGCAGGCTCAGGAAGAACTTCTAGACTGGCATGGAAAAGGTCTCTCCATTATGGAGATGAGCCACCGCAGTAAAGAGTTTGTATCCGTTGCTGAAACAGCCGAACAGGATCTTCGCGATCTGATGGGGATTGGAAGTAACTATAAAGTGTTATTTCTTCAGGGTGGGGCAACTACTCAGTTCTCAATGATCCCGATGAACCTTTTGCGCGGTAAAAACACAGCTGACTATATCAATACAGGTATCTGGTCTAAAAAAGCGATCAAAGAAGCTGCCAGATATTGTGATGTTAAGTTGGCGGGTAGCAGTGAAGAAAACGGTTTTACTGCTGTTCCATCTCAGGATCAGTTAATACTCAATCCTGAAGCGGCATACCTGCATTACACACCAAACGAGACAATTGGTGGCCTTGAATATGATTACGTTCCAGAAGCTGGTGATGTACCTCTGGTTGCCGATCTGTCTTCTACTATTCTGTCTCGCCCTCTGGACGTAAACCAGTTCGGTTTAATCTATGCGGGAGCCCAGAAAAATATCGGGCCTGCTGGTTTGACGGTAGTAATCGTACGTGAAGACCTGTTGGGTAATGTCGTGGATGGTGCACCGACCATGTTTGACTACAAAGTCCATGCGGATGCTGATTCCATGAATAATACGCCACCAACTTTTGGTTGGTACCTTGCCGGTTTGGTCTTCCAATGGCTTAAGGCTCAGGGTGGTGTCGAAGCGATGGCTGAGCTTAATCAGCGAAAAGCAGAAAAACTCTACGCTGCTATCGATGGTAGTGACTTTTACGCAAACCCAATGGCAAAAGCCAACCGTTCTTGGATGAATGTGCCTTTCACTCTTGCAGACGATGCTCTGGATAAATTGTTCCTTGAACAGGCTGAAGAAGCAGGACTGTTAAACCTTAAAGGCCATCGTTCAGTGGGTGGTATGCGTGCAAGTATTTATAATGCTGTGCCAGAAAAGGCAGTTGATGCTCTGATTGAATTTATGCAACAGTTTGAAAAGCAGAATGCTTAATTGCGGTCCACAAGGTAAGTAGATAAGTATGAGCGAACAGGAAAAAGAGTTACGTGTATTAAGAGACCAGATTGATTCTATTGATCGCCAGGTGCACGAACTACTCAATAAACGCGCAAAATGCGCCCAGAGTGTTGCTGAAGTAAAGCAGAAGCATCAGGGTGAGCAAACTGCTGTGTTCTATCGCCCCGAGCGTGAAGCGCAAGTGCTTCGAGCTGTAATGGAACGGAATGAAGGTCCGTTGCCAGATAAAGAAGTGGCGCGCTTATTTCGCGAGATTATGTCTGTTTGTTTAGCCCTTGAAGAACCAATGCGGGTGTCTTTCCTGGGGCCTGAAGGCACATTTACCCAGCAAGCAGCACAGAAACATTTTGGTCACTCAGCTCGAAATCTCCCGATGCAATCCTTGAGAGATGTGTTTCGGGAAGTACAGTCTGGTGCTGCCCATTATGGCGTTGTTCCAATCGAGAATTCTACAGAAGGTGTGATCAGTCATACGCTGGATCTGTTTAAACAGTACGATCTGAAAATCTGTGGTGAAGTAGAGGTTCCTGTTCACTTACACCTGCTGGTTAATAAAGGTGAAGATCTGGATGGGATTACCCGTATCTATTCACATCAGCAATCGCTGGCTCAAAGCCGTGATTGGCTTGATGCCAGGTACCCGCAGGTGGAAAAAATCGCGGTAAGCTCTAATGCCGAAGCCGCTCGCATGACTGCTGAGGAAGGATCTGGTTGTGCGGCCATTGCTGGAGATATGGCCGCTGAATTGTATGAACTGGACCTGGCGATTAAGAATATTGAAGATCAGGCCGACAACGCAACACGCTTCCTGATAATTGGTGATCAAGAGGTGGGTCCAAGTGGCGACGATAAAACCTCTATTTTGATTTCAGTTCCTGATACTCCGGGTGCTCTTTATCAGTTGCTTGAACCATTCCACCGTTATCAGCTGAGCCTTACAAGAGTAGAAACACGGTCCTCTTCTAAAAACTCTTTGTTCTACATTGACTTTGAAGGCCATTGTGATGAAGAGTTGGTTCAAAAAGCCTTGTCTGAACTGACTCAGAGTAGCGTCGAACTGAAAGTTTTGGGCTCTTACCCTCGGGCAGTACTTTAAGGTAAATCTATGAGTTGTGACTTCATCTCATTATCCACACCGGGGGTTCAGGATTTGCAGCCTTATCTCCCCGGTAAGCCTCCCGAAGAATTGGAAAGGGAGCTGGGTCTTACCGATGTTGTCAAACTCGCCAGTAATGAAAACCCATTAGGTCCATCGCCAGCGGCTTTAGCCGCTATCGAAAGCTCACTTGCGGGGATTTCTTTTTATCCAGATAGTGGTGGTTATCGCTTAAAACAGGCGTTATCGGCTAAGTATTCGGTTGCCCCTGAGCAGGTAACCTTGGGGAATGGATCTAACGATGTATTGGAGTTGATCGCTCGTGCCTATCTCAGGCCAGATGATGAGGTGATTTACTCAGAATATGCCTTTGTGGTGTATTCCATTGTGACTCAGGCTTGTGGTGCTAAAGCCGTAGTGACACCGGCAAAGGATTGGGGGCATGATCTGGATGCAATGTTCGAGGCATTAACTGCCCGGACACGGATTATATTTCTGGCAAATCCAAATAATCCGACGGGGACCTGGGTGACAAGGGGACAGTTGACAGGTTTCCTGAATAAAATACCGGACTCCGTTCTGGTTGTTTTGGATGAAGCGTATATTGAATACGTGCAAGAAAGTGACTATCCCGATGGTTTACAGCTGGTAAAGCAATATCCGAATCTGGTGGTGACCCGAACGTTTTCTAAGGCTTATGGTCTGGCTGGCCTCAGAGCAGGTTTTGCGGTTTCAAATGAACAGATCGCAAATGTTCTGAGTAGAGTCAGGCAGCCGTTTAATATGAATAATCTGGCGCTGTCTGCTGCTGAAGCGGCATTAGTTGATGATGCACATATATCAAAAACAGTACAGATAAACACTGATGGGATGGCATTTTACACGCGTGAACTTCCAAAAATTAAATTAGAGTTCATTCCGTCGATAGGGAATTTTATAACGGTCGATTTCAAAACAGATGCGCAACCTATATATCAAACGCTGTTGGAACAAGGGGTGATTGTTCGGCCATTAGCGAATTATGGTATGCCTCATCATTTACGTATCAGCATAGGCACTAAGTCTGAAAATGAGAGATGCCTCTCAGCTTTAGCCGAGGTGATGAATAACATTGAATAATAATATTAATAAAACACTGATTATTGGCTTAGGTTTAATTGGCGGCTCACTAGCTAAAGCGCTCAAATTAAATCGTCAGTTCGGTCAGATTGTAGGATATGACAGGGACCCTGAGGAAACTCAGAAGGGTTTGCAGATCGGCGTAATTGATATTGCCGCGGATAGCCTGGCCGAAGCTGTAGAGCAAGCTGACCTTATTGTCTTGGCCGTCCCGGTAAAAGCAATGGAAAAGGTGCTGGGAGATATTGCTCCATTCATTGCTGAAGAGACACTGATTACAGATGTAGGTAGTACAAAAGCGAATGTTGTTGCTGCGGCACAACGCGTTTTTTCATCCTTGCCAACGGGATTTGTCCCTGGGCATCCGATTGCGGGTTCGGAGAAAAGTGGTGTAGACGCTGCTGATGAAACCCTGTTCGAACAACATAAAGTAATTTTAACCCCTTTAGCAGAATCTTCATCTGAGGCTGTTAATCTGCTGACCCTGATGTGGCAGTCGACAGGGGCTGAAGTCCTGAAAATGGACGTAGAAAAGCATGATGAGGTTCTTGCTGCTACGAGCCATTTGCCGCACCTCCTGGCGTTTTCTCTGGTAGATACATTAGCGCAGGAGCAGGACAACAACACAGATATTTTCCGTTACGCCGCGGGTGGTTTTAGAGATTTTACCCGTATAGCGGGGAGCGATCCGACCATGTGGCATGACATCTGTTTGGCTAATAAAGAGGCGATTTTAGCGCAGTTAGATTGCTTTATACGTGGCGTTAGCAGATTAAGGACTGCAATTGACAGCAGCGATAGTGAATCTCTGCTAGGCACATTTACTCGTGCACGCGCAGCCCGGGAACATTTTTCAAGAATTCTTTCAGGTACAGCATATTCTCAAGATATGAGTGATCAAAACGTAACCTTCCATACCCAGCCTGGCGGTAGTGTGAATGGTCGAATCCGTGTTCCAGGCGATAAATCAATTTCCCATCGTTCAATTATGTTGGGTTCATTAGCTGATGGCGTAACTGAAGTTACCGGTTTTTTGGAAGGTGAAGACAGTCTGGCAACGCTGCAGTCATTTCGCGATATGGGTGTCGTGATTGAAGGCCCAACGGATGGTGAAGTGACGATTTATGGCGTTGGCCTCAATGGCCTTAAAGAGCCGCCAGGCCCAATATATGTTGGTAATTCTGGTACTTCAATGAGGCTGTTGTCTGGCTTACTTGCAGCGCAATCTTTTGATACGGAACTTACAGGTGATGCCTCTCTGACTAAGCGTCCAATGGGTCGTGTGGCTGATCCGCTGCGTCTGATGGGTGCAGAAATTGAAACGGCTGATAATGGTCGCCCGCCTTTAAAGATCAAGGGTGGTCAGAAGTTGTCAGGTATTCATTATGATATGCCTATGGCGAGCGCTCAGGTTAAGTCTTGTCTGCTATTGGCAGGATTGTATGCAGATGGTGAGACATCAGTTACAGAGCCAGCGCCGACTCGTGATCACACTGAGCGTATGCTGACCGGTTTTGGATATCCAGTTAAGCAGGATGGCTCAACTGCTGCTGTATCTTCTGGTGGACAGCTGCATGCGACACGCATTGATGTGCCAGCAGATATTTCTTCTGCAACCTTCTTTATGGTTGCAGCGGCCATTGCGCCTGGTTCTGACCTGACTCTGGAGCATGTGGGTATTAACCCAACCCGAATCGGTATTATCAATATTCTAAGATTGATGGGCGCTGACCTGGAATTACAGAATGAGCGAGAAGTCGGCGGTGAACCTGTAGCGGATATTCGTATTAAATATGCACCATTAAAAGGTATTCATATTCCTGAAGATCAAGTGCCACTTGCGATTGATGAATTCCCGGCACTTTTTGTTGCTGCGGCTTGTGCTGAAGGCACAACGATTGTGTCAGGTGCCGAAGAGCTACGCGTAAAAGAAAGCGATCGGATACAGTCTATGGTGGATGGCCTTAAAGCACTGGGTGTTGATATTGAAGGCACTCCAGATGGGGCTATTATTCAAGGTGGTGAGATTGGTGGTGGAGTGGTTGAAAGTCATGACGATCACCGCATTGCGATGTCTTTCTGTGTTGCTTCTTTGCGTGCCACAGCGGAAATTACTATCAATGAATGTCAGAACGTTGCTACGTCATTTCCTGGGTTCGTAGAACTGGCCCAAACAGCTGGTATCAAGGTTGAAAAGGAGGAGGGATGATGTCTGACGGACAGGTCCCCGTAATTACCGTTGATGGTCCCAGCGGTTCAGGTAAAGGAACTATTTGCCAGTTGTTGGCTCGAGAACTTGGATGGCAGTTACTGGATAGTGGTGCTCTATACCGATTAGTAGGTCTTGCTGCGAGGCATCATGGTGTTGAGCTGGATGATCAGGAAGCCCTAGTTGTACTGGCTGCTCATCTGGATGTTCAGTTTGTTGCGCGTGAAGACGACACGGTTCAGATCATTCTCGAAGGAGAAGAAGTAACCGATGCCATCAGAACTGAGGCAGTCGGTAAGGACGCTTCTATTGTTGCCGCGTTGCCTGAAGTTCGAGAGGCGTTATTAGGTCGGCAAAGGGCGTTTGCTGAATTTCCAGGGTTGATTGCTGATGGTCGGGATATGGGAACGGTCGTTTTCCCTGAAGCAAGTTTGAAAGTCTATCTTGACGCAAGTGCCGAAGAGCGTGCCGTACGGCGCTATAACCAGTTGATAAACAAGGGCCTCGATGCTAGTCTTCAGGCTATATTAGAGGATATACAGGCGCGTGATGACCGGGATATGAACCGTTCAGTCGCTCCTTTGAAACCCGCGGCGGATGCAGTCATTCTCGATACGACGACAATGTCGATCGATGAGGTTCTTGCCGCTGTAATGGATGAAGCGAGACATAAAGGTCTTCGTTGAGCCTTCCCATTTGCTGATGAAAGCGGGATGAAACTGATATGAGCGAAAGCTTTGCTGAACTGTTTGAAGAAAGTCTTCAAGAACTGGAAATGGCGCCCGGTGCCATTGTTACAGGTACAGTAGTCGCTATTGATAGTGACTACGTAATAGTAAATGCTGGCCTTAAATCTGAAGGGGTCATTCCTAAAAGTCAGTTTCTTAACGAAGACGGCGAACTTACCATAGTAGAGGGTGACGAAGTTAAAGTTGCTCTCGAGGCCCTTGAAGATGGTTTCGGCACAACGCTGCTGTCCCGTGAGAAAGCTAAGCGTGCTGAAGCTTGGATTGAGCTCGAAAAAGCTTACGAAGCCGATGAAATCGTTAAAGGTCATATCACTAGCAAAGTGCGCGGCGGCTTCACTGTCAATGTAAATTCCATCAATGCCTTCCTGCCTGGCTCTCTGGTGGATGTACGTCCCCTGAGAGATACCTCGCATCTCGAATCACAAGAATTAGAGTTCAAGTTGGTAAAACTTGACGCTAAACGGAACAACATCGTAGTTTCGCGCCGTGCAGTATTGGAAGCAGCGTATAGCGAGGAGAGAGAGAAGCTTCTTGCGAATATGAAAGAAGGCGTTGTGGTTAAAGGTATTGTTAAAAATATTACTGACTATGGTGCCTTTATCGATCTTGGTGGTATTGATGGCCTGCTACATATTACTGACATCGCTTGGAAGCGTGTTAAGCATCCTTCTGAAGCCCTGAGCGTTGGTCAGGAGTTAGATGTCCAGGTTTTGCGTTTTGATAAAGAGCGCAGTCGTGTTTCATTGGGCTTGAAACAGTTGACTGATGATCCGTGGACTCAACTTATCTCTAACTACACTGTCGGTTCGAAAGCCAAAGCACGAGTTACTAATCTTACGGATTACGGATGTTTCGCAGAGATTGAGAATGGTATTGAGGGTTTAATTCATGTTTCTGAAATGGATTGGACCAATAAAAACGTACACCCGTCTAAGGTGGTTCAGGTAGGCGAAGAAATTGAAGTAATGCTACTTGATATTGATCAAGAGCGCCGCCGTATCTCTTTAGGCATGAAACAATGTAAACCAAACCCTTGGCAGGAATTTGCAGGTAAATTCAAGAAAGGGGATCAGCTTAGCGGAAAAATTCGCTCGATCACTGACTTTGGTGTGTTTATCGGATTGGAAGGTGGTATCGACGGTTTGGTTCATCTGTCTGATCTTTCATGGGATGAGGCGGGTGAGATAGCTGTGAAAGCTTATTCCAAAGGTGATGAGCTCTCTGCAGTTGTTCTGTCTGTTGATCCTGAGCGTGAGAGAATTGCACTGGGAATCAAACAGTTAAATTCGGACCCATTTGTAGATTACGCTTCAAACAATGCAAAAGGTTCTACTGTCAAAGGTGTTGTGTCAGAAGTCACTGATAAGGCTTTGAGTGTTACTCTTGCTGAAGGGGTTGAAGCAAGTTTGCGCATAGCAGACGCATCAAGAGAAAGAATCGAAAGCCTTTCTGATTTGTATAAGGTTGGGGATGAGCTTTCAGCTGTTATTTCAAATATGGATCGACGGAATCGGGTGATTTCTTTATCTGTTAAACAGCTGGAAATTAATCAAGAGAAACAAGCACTGGATCAAATGAGCCAGCAATCTGAAGCTGATATTTCAGGTCCTACTACTATTGGTGACTTGATCAAAGCCCAGTTACAGAAAGATGATTCTAAATAATAATATTGCTGTCTCTATATAGAGAAGATGGGAGTTCGCTATGACAAAATCCGAGCTGATAGAAATTCTGGTTGATCGTCATGATCAGCTTTCAGTCAAGGATATTGAGCTATCTGTAAAAACGATGCTTGACCATATGACTGAGTCCCTTGCTCAGGGTAGCCGTATTGAGATACGCGGTTTTGGCAGTTTTTCGCTGCATTTCAGGGCACCAAGAACTGGGCGTAACCCTAAGACCGGCGAATCAGTCGCTCTGGATGCGAAATATGTTCCTCACTTTAAGCCTGGTAAAGAGTTGAGAGAGCAAGTTAACGACTCTATCAATCAATAAATTCAGGGGTAATATTAGTGCGCTTTATCAAAACGTTGATAATTGCTTTACTGGTTCTGGTTGTGCTGCTTGTTGGCATTACATTTAGTATCCACAATACAGAAAAAGTAGCGATTGATCTGGTATTCATCCAGCTGCCAGAAGCTAGCCTTTCCCTTTGGCTTATTGCTGCATTTGTCACAGGTGGTTTTTTGGGAGTTATCCTAAGCGTATTCACTATCTTTTCTCTGAAAACGCGTTTGGGATCAGCGAAGCGAAAAGCAACAAGCGCCCAGAAAGAGTTGGATCATTTGAGAGTTTCAAACCTCAAAGATGCTGTTTAGTGCTGAAAACTACCTTCTTATAATTCCTCTTGCTATAGCCATCGGTATTGGGTGGTGGTTAGGCAAGAGAGAATGTAAAAAATCCCCCGGTCCAGTCTCTACAAATTTAAGCAATGAGTATTTCACCGGTCTTGATTACCTGCTGAATGAAAAAATGGATGAAGCGATTGAAAGCTTTATCCGTGCTTTGGAAATAAATTCGGACACCATTCCTGCTCACATCGCGTTGGCAAAACTGTTTCGGCGTAAAGGCGATGTAGATAGAGCCATTAAAATCCACCAGAACTTATTAGCTCGACCTGATCTGGGTAGAGCTGACTTTATGCGCGTGCAGATGGCGTTGGCTAAGGATTATTATGCAGTGGGTTTACTCGATAGGGCAGAGAACCTATTGCAGGAGATCATTAAAACTTCATCTAAAAACGTTCAATCCAAAGCAGTCACTTTACTGATCAAGCTCTATGAGAAAGAGGGTGAGTGGGCAAGCGCGCTTGAAGTCGCAGAACAACTCAGCCCTGACCCTAAGAAAGAGATTACCAACGAGCTGTCGCACTATTGTTGTGAGTTGGCTCAGGAGTGCATTGATTCTAAGCGTAGCAAACAAGCTTCAGACTATCTAAAAAAAGCACAGGCCTTCGATAACGGTAATGTCAGAGTCAGTCTGCAATTAGCTATGTTAGAGATGAGTGCGGAAAACTGGAAATCTGCTGTTAAACACCTTAAATCTGTGGGGCGCAAAGATAAGTTGTTTGTATCTGAAACAATTCCTCACTTGAAGAACTGTTGCGAAAAGCTCGGCTCAATGAATGAGTTTGAGGAGTACCTTCGTCAGAGTCTTGGGCATGCCCCATCCACTTCTGTGATTATTGCTTTAGCTGAAATGATCAAACAGGAAAAAGGTATTTATGCTGCGGGTAGTTTTATCACCGATGAATTAAAACGCCGGCCTTCGGTAAAAGGGTTCAACAGTTTGATCGATCTTCATATAGAATACGGATCCGAAAGTGCGAAGGATAGCCTTACTGTCCTTCGAGGGCTTACTGGTCAGCTGGAAATCTCTAAACCCATATATCGATGTAATAATTGCGGCTTTTCAGGAAGAACGCTTTCCTGGCAATGCCCTTCTTGCAAAAGCTGGGGAACCACCAAGCCAATTCAGGGGCTTGAAGGCGAATAATCAATTTAGGAACACCTATGTCTACAGATAGTAAGC
>JASBRM010000078.1 GCA_030149405.1 Neptuniibacter sp.
ACTTACTAGTCGACAAAGAAACCAAACCCATTGTTCTTGATCAGCCAGAGGAAAACTTAGATAACCAAACAGTTTATTCTTTACTTGTTCCTGTAATAAAAGAGGCCAAAGATAGGCGTCAGGTTATTATGGTAACGCATAATGCCAATTTGGCAGTCACGTGTGACGCTGAGCAGATAATTCATGCAGAATTCAACCGCACAGATATGAATAGAATGACCTACAAGTCAGGAGCGATTGAGAACCCCAAGATAAATGGTATTGTCCTAGATATTTTGGAGGGGACGGAGCCAGCATTTATAAACCGCCGTGACAAATATATGCCTCAGGTAAATTAATGCTTTCGAATATTGCCTGTGGTCAAACGGGCAATATTCTTCCTTAGGTATTTGCAGTTTTATTGCCTATGAATAATGAATTTTCATTCCTTTATTTGGGTAATAACCATCCATACGCATCGTCCGTTAGGTTAAGGATCTCATCTTAAATTTAAAAAGCCATTCTCGAAATTATTTACAGGGTTGGCTGAGGGCTAAGCGGAATCATGCTTTTGAGCTTTAAATCTACGATGAGATCAAATCTCAATCTCAATCTTAAATAACAAAGGTGCGTCTGTCTGGACAGCTTAGATAAAACTCGACATAATCCTACTAAATTACTTGGTTATTTTCTGGAGTATCAATGGACGGTGTAAAAAACATCATAGCGGTTGCATCTGGTAAAGGTGGCGTAGGTAAATCCACCACGACTGTTAACCTGGCTTTGGCAATGGCTGCTGAGGGCCACAAAGTTGGTATTCTGGATGCAGACATTTATGGTCCGAGCCAGGGAATGATGTTGGGTGTGGCTGAAGGCGTTCGTCCACAGCCATACAGTGAACAGCAATTTTTGCCAATTGAAGCTCATGGATTACAGTCCATGTCGATCAGTTACCTGATTGAAGAAGACACTGCCATGGTTTGGCGTGGCCCCATGGCTGCAGGCGCATTGCAGCAATTAATTGGGCAAACTCATTGGCAGGATCTGGATTACCTGTTTATTGATATGCCACCGGGTACTGGTGATATCCAACTGACTTTGTCTCAAAAGGTACCTGTTACAGGCGCAGTGATCGTTACAACTCCGCAGGATATTGCTCTGCTTGATGCCAAGAAAGGGATTGAGATGTTCCGCAAAGTCGATATTCCGGTTCTGGGTGTTGTTGAGAATATGAGTATGCATGTCTGCAGTAATTGCGGACATATAGAGCCTATCTTCGGATCAGATGGCGGTTCTGAAATAGCTGAAAAATACGATACACAGCTACTCGGAAAACTGCCTTTAGCGCTTTCGATCCGGGAGCAAGCTGATTCTGGTAAGCCTACAGTGATTGCTGATCCTGAGGGTGCGCATGCTCAAATTTATAAAGATATCGCTAAAAAGGTCGCATCGGCTGTTGAAGCAAAAAGCACGGATTCTTCTGTCGTGATGCCACAGATCGTTGTAGAGGACGACTAACTGCTGATATCTGGATTGATTGAAAAACAATCAGCTGTTAACTGACCTGAATCAATAAGTTTTATTGATCAAAAATTGATCTGGCTTTATTGTCTATACTTATAAGTTCAGGTGGATGAATTTATAAATTACTAATAACAATAAGATGGGGTTCAAAATGGACTATAGAGCAACTGCCAACATAAAAATGCTAAAGGCAAACCCTGTAGCTCCTACCAGAGCAGAGATGGCGTTTGAGCTGCGTAAGCAGGCTGAAGTACTCAGGGATAAAGGTAAAACAGCGGCTGAATTCTGGCTGGCTGAGCAGTATGAAAAGACAGCAAATCTTCTGAATTAATTTTCAGGTTTTCTTTTCCCCTTTCAAAAACAGCTCCTATGGGAGCTGTTTTTATTTGCATGTTTAACAGGATTCATTTTTGTCTTAGACAGGAAAAATGGTACAATTCGCGGTCAATTTTTCAGGCAGAAGAGTTATCCGATGGGTATTAAAGCAGATCGCTGGATTCGCAGAATGGCGGAAGAGCACGATATGATCTCTCCTTTTGAACCTCAGCAGGTTCGTCAGGCAGACGGTTCCCGTATCGTTTCTTACGGTACCTCCAGCTATGGTTATGATGTGCGTTGTGCCAATGAGTTTAAAATTTTTACTAATATAAACTCATCTGTAGTTGACCCTAAAGATTTCGATGCCGGTAGTTTTGTGGATGTTGAATCAGATGTTTGCATCATTCCACCAAACTCATTCGCATTAGCGAGAACCGTTGAATACTTTAAAATTCCACGCGATGTATTGACCATCTGCCTGGGTAAAAGTACCTATGCCCGCTGCGGCATTATTGTAAATGTGACTCCGCTTGAGCCTGAGTGGGAAGGTCACGTGACACTTGAATTTTCAAACACAACTCCATTGCCAGCAAAAATCTATGCAAACGAAGGTGTTGCACAGATGCTGTTCCTGCAGGGTGATGAGGTGTGTGAAACATCCTACAAAGACCGCGATGGTAAGTATCAGGGTCAAACTGGCGTAGTTGTTCCCCGTACCTGATCGGTAGTTTTAAGCTTGATGATATTAGATCCAAAAAAGATAGATACCTTTTGGGAGCAATTGCAGGAAACAATTGAGCAATTGCTTTCCAGTCGCAGTGATGATCGCTTTGAAGCGGAAACGCTGCTTAAGGAATATCGTGACCAACTGCAGAAGATTGACCGCAATCTGACCTTCCATTTTCAGAGTGATGAAAATGAAGAGGGTGCGGTTGAAATGGTATTTGGCTGCGATGGTTTTCCAGAATCAATTCACTCAGTATTGAGTTTAATTGGTGCTGCGCCTGAATTGACGGGTATTGAGTTCAAAGCATTCAATAACCGCTATGATCCTGTTCCCCTGAGTATCCGAATTGGTGAAGAGTATTGTGAAATTAGCGAGTTCTGGTGCCGTATTGTTGTAATTAACAATCGCCTCCAGCTCGAAGTATATATGCAGGATGCACCTAAAGTTCTGGATATGGATCCGCGTGTTGAGGCGGTGATGATCTTTATGGATGCACTTATCGGTGAGTATGAACTGATGACAAAAGTGCACTCCCTGGACTGGTTTGAATTGCCAGCATCCCCTGAAGATCATGGCTTATTCAAGCTTATAAACCTTCGCGACCGTTTTGATGAGTTAAAGCAGGAAATAAAACCTATAGGTTTAACTCTGCATTAAATAAATAAGGCCTGCTGTTTGTGCAGGCCTTAATATTTAATTATCTGAAAGAATGTAGATACTGCCTTCTTCCTCGTCTTCCGGCTGGCTTTCACCACCTTTAAGCCAAATTCCCATCTTTTTACCCCTTCAGGATTATTTTTAGTTGCTTCCTTTATAAGAATCGACCATTGTCATATTAACCTTAATTTTTATGAGCTTTGATGAGTGCAGATAAACGCATGAGTGGATTACTGACCGCTTTATTAGAAAATACTCGCATTGAATATATCGAGCGAATGCAGGTAAGCGATTTTTCCGAGCCTTATCTGACAGCGGAAAGGTTAGTGCATGAAAAGCTCTATCTGGATACTGACCAGCTTTCAGAGATTGTTGCTGAAGATCCATCCCTGCTGGCCGCCAGAGCCGGAGATCTGATTATGAATCGCAATGAAAGTGAAAACCCTGCAGTAGGTGTGATCATATGTTGCAATATTATCGCTGCGGCACTTGAAGGATTACTGTCAGTGGCGGTGGAAAGGGAATGGCTGGATGTGGATGATCAAGGCCGAGTTATAGTCGATGATGAAGAGCTCAGTCAGGATAGCCAGTATCCAATTGAGATTGACTTTAGCCGTTCGGAAATAGCAAAACGAAATCTTGCTTTAGGCGGTGCCAGTGAGATGTCACAGATTTTCTCTGCAGCTGAGTCTGCTTATCTGGATATGTTGAATGAGCAGAACAGCCAACAGGATGCTTATCAGTTAGCGCTTGATATTTCCTCTGACTACTCGGTCTTTGCACCTGAAGACATTGCACCACTGATCGAAGAAAACCCGCTGCTTCTGGGATTAAGACCCGATGATCTTATCGATGATGACCTGTTTGAGGGTGATGCCCCGGCTGGGTTGATTATCAGTGCACATCTCACCAGAATGATGTTGCATCAGCTGCTTGAACTTGGCGTTGAGCATGGTGCGCTGGTTTTAGATAGCAGTGGTCATATTGTGGTTCCGGATGACCCGGGCGAACCACCCATAATTCATTAAAGAATTTCGATTTTTGTTGGCTTATGTCAACGCATTTCACTTCATTTACTATTACCTTTATCTTTTAATTAACAAGGAGTTATCGGGTTGAAGGGCGGCTTATTCGCATTAGGACAATCGATGTTGGGAAGTCTTCGCGATCTTGCTCCTATCGTCCTTGTTATCGCGTTTTTTCAGATCGTAGTTTTGCAGCAACCTGTTCCGGATTTTTTCGGAATTGTTATCGGTTTGTTATGTGTAGTTGCAGGACTCACCTTCTTTATCTATGGCCTGGAGATGGGCTTGTTTCCAATTGGTGAGAGCATGGCTCATGCCTTTGCCAGAAAAGGCAGTGTGATCTGGCTGCTTGTTTTTGCATTCTCCTTAGGTTTCGGGACTACTGTTGCTGAACCTGCACTCATAGCTGTTGCAGCGGAAGCGGCAACAGTCGCTGCTACGGGCGGGATGATTGAAGCTACTGTGGAGGCGGAAAAGAGTTACGCCTCGGGTTTGAGATATACAGTCGCGGTATCTGTCGGTCTTGCAATTGTTCTGGGTGTTCTGCGTATTCTTAAAGGCTGGCCTATCCATTATTTGATTATTGGTGGCTACATTCTGGTAGTGATCATGACCTCTTTTGCGCCAAAGGAAATCATTGGTATTGCCTATGACTCTGGTGGGGTCACTACATCCACGATTACCGTTCCTTTGGTAACGGCTTTGGGCGTAGGTTTGGCCTCTTCGATTGAAGGGCGAAATCCTATGGTTGATGGTTTTGGTCTTATCGCTTTTGCCTCACTGACGCCCATGATTTTCGTAATGGCTTACGGGATGGTGATCTGATGGATTTATTGTCTCAGCTATTTCAGATCATTTTTTCTACAATCAAAGATGTAATCCCGATTGCAGCGATCATTTTTGGTTTTCAGTTTCTGGTGATCCGCCGTCCTATTCCTAACCTTAAAAGAGTTTTAATTGGTTTTGGTTATGTCATTTTAGGCTTGGCGTTGTTCCTATTGGGTCTTGAAAAAGCGTTGTTCCCAATTGGTCGGCTTATGGCCGAGCAGCTCACTAATCCTGATTTTATAAGCAGCTGGAGCGGGGCTGTTGCGGGTGCTTTGCAATGGCAGGATTACTTCTGGGTTTATATTTTTGCATTTGCTATAGGTGCCAGCACAACGATCGCGGAGCCTTCATTGATCGCTGTAGCAATTAAAGCTAACGAGGTGTCTGGTGGCGCTATCGGTGTCTGGGGATTACGTATTGCTGTCGCTATTGGTGTGGCTGTGGGAATTTCTCTGGGGACATGGCGAATAGTCACGGGTTATCCAATTCACTGGTTCATTATCGCGGGCTATATTGTGGTTGTGATACAGACTTTTTATGCCCCTAAGTTAATTGTCCCTCTGGCTTATGATTCCGGAGGGGTAACGACATCTACAGTAACTGTGCCCTTGGTTGCGGCGCTTGGTCTGGGTTTGGCCGAAACCGTTCCGGGGCGCAGCCCTTTGATTGATGGCTTTGGTTTGATTGCATTTGCCAGTTTATTCCCAATGATTACGGTGATGGCATATGCACAATTATCTGAATTCCGCGCGAAACAATCACGCAAACTGAGCAGCGAAAGTTGAAGAGGTTGATATGCATTTCAAACTGTTAGTGGTTTTTGTAGAAGATTCAAAAACTGATGATGTAATGAAGGCTGCGCGAGAGGCAGGGGCCACTGGTGCCACTGTAATCAATAACGCGCGTGGTGAAGGTGTTAACAAAACCAAAACGTTTTTTGGTCTCACACTCGAGACGCAAAGGGATGTTGTGTTGTTTATTGTTGAGGAGCACCTTAGCCGGAAGATCCTTGAGACGATTTCAACTGTAGCAGAGCTTGATGAAGAGCCGGGCAGGGGAATCGCTATTCAACTGGATGTTGAAGATGCCGTAGGTGTTACGCATCAGATGCAGACACTCGCAAACGTGGTTGAGGAAGAGTTATGAACTCGGAAAGAAAGATTGTCCGTACGCGTGATGTTATGACCGATGAATTCGACATGATTGATGGGCTTATGACCGTCAGTGAAGCCGTGAAGATTTTTAAAGAAAAGTCGGCACGGGTTCTGATTATCAATAAGCGTCATGAGGATGATGAATACGGCATGATTTTGCTCTCAGATATTGCCAAAAAAGTGATCGCTAAGGACCGTTCACCAGAGCGGGTGAATGTTTACGAAGTGATGGCGAAGCCAGTGATTTCGGTCGACCCGCATATGGATATCCGATACTGCTCCAGACTGTTTGAAAACTTTGGTCTGGCCCATGCTCCAGTCATCGAAAATGAAAAAGTCCTGGGTATCGTGAGTTACCGCAGCATTGTTTTGAAGGGTGTTTTAGGGGAATAAATGATCAGGCTCACAACGTATAGCGTGTGAGCCTGTATGCTTAGTTGCGGGCCGCTTTTAGGGTATCTGCAATCAGGAAAGCCAGCTCAAGGGCTTGTTCGCCGTTGAGTCTTGGGTCACAGTGGGTGTGGTAGCGATCAGCCAGATCGTGTTCGCTGATCATGTATGCACCACCAATACACTCGGTAACATTCTGCCCTGTCATTTCGAAATGCACACCGCCGGCATGAGTTCCTTCAGCCTTGTGTACTTCGAAAAATCCCTTCATTTCTTTCAGGATGGCATCAACGCTTCTGGTTTTATATCCCGTAGAGGCTTTGATGGTATTGCCATGCATAGGGTCAGAGCTCCAGATGACTTCATGCCCTGAATGTTTTACTGCCTGAACTAGCTTAGGTAAGTGTTCGGTAATTTTTTCAGCGCCCATACGAGCGATCAGGGTAATACGACCTGCCTGGTTTTCCGGATTAAGAATCTCCAGTAGTTTTTCCAAATCACTGACCTGAGTACTGGGTCCGACTTTAATGCCTACGGGGTTTTTTACACCGCGTAAGAATTCCACATGGGCATGATCAGGCTGGCGCGTACGATCGCCAATCCAGAGCATGTGCGCGGAGCAGTCATACCAATCACCCGAGATACTGTCTTTTCGGGTGAGTGCTTCTTCATAACCAAGCAACAAAGCCTCGTGAGAAGTGTACAGTGATGTTTCGTGCAGCTGCGGAGTGTTCTTTGAGTTAACGCCGCAGGCTTCCATGAAACGAAGGCTCTGATCTATCTGGTCAGCAAGGTTTTGGTATTTGTCACTCAACGGACTGTTGCTGACAAAGTCCTGGTTCCAGGAATGAACTCTATGCAGATCTGCGAACCCGCCTTGTGCAAATGCGCGTACCAGATTTAGAGTAGATGCAGCCTGATGATAGGCGGTTACCAGTCTTTCAGGAGATGCTTCACGGGCCTCGGCAGTGAATGCAATGTCATTAACAATATCCCCGCGGTAGCTGGGTAGTTCAATGCCATTACAGGTCTCAGTATCGCTTGATCTTGGCTTGGCGTATTGCCCCGCGATACGACCCACTTTAACTACAGGGCTGCTGGCAGAGAAGGTCATGATGATGGCCATCTGCATCAATACTTTGAATGTATCGCGAATTTTATTGGCATTGAATTCCAGAAAACTCTCGGCGCAATCACCGCCTTGAAGCAGAAAAGCTTTGCCTTTAGCTACCTTTGCCAGATCTGTTTTAAGCTGGTCAATCTCACCGGCAAAAACTAACGGTGGAAGGGCTGCTAATTGCTGTTCAGCTTTTTGTAGTGCTGCCAGATCTTTATATTCCGGCTGCTGGACTATTTGATGTTTTCTCCAGCTTGATGGGGTCCATATTGGGGTAGTCATAAAATCTTTTTCCTCTGCTAGATAATCGCAGTTGCTGTAATACTAACTATAAGATGAAAACTGGATGAGAGGCGGCCTGCCAACTTGTGCTTCACGCACAAACCAACAGACCTAGATAAAGTAGGTATACGAGTAGAAACGAACAGAGCTGGTATAGAGGGCTGTATTTAGTGCCAGCATGTTTAACTAATCTCGGATCTCATAAGACGATAGATGGGAAACAGTATAAGCACTTTTATGCTGTCTTGATACCCGTCAGGTTTCTAAATGAAACTTCTTTAGCGGTGTTCAGAAAATCAACCATGAACTCAGCGTCTTTCTGATCTTCCCTGATGGCTGCATAGAGAGTGCACCACACCCCTTTTTCACCAAGAGGTTTAACAGCAATGTAATCACGCTGCAGGTATTCATGCAGGGTCCAGTTTGGCAGTGCCGCAACACCACGTCCACTTGCAACCAGCTGTAACATCATCACTGTGAGTTCTGCGGTTCGGATCGCTGCAGGTTCAACATCGGCTTCGTTAAGGAAGTGGTTGAATATATCCAAACGTTGCTGCTCAACAGGATAAGTAATCAGGGTTTCCTGTTCCAGATCCTCCGGGTGAATGTAGCGGCGAGCCATTAAGCGGTGTTGCTTTGAAATTGCCAGGCAGGATTCGTAGGTAAACAACGGGATGTAAATAATCCCTGTCCGTTCTTCCGGATCTGAGGTGATGACCAGATCGAGATCGCCGCGCGCTAAAGCGGGTAACGGCTGGAAACTGAAACCACTGGAAAGGTCCAGCTCGATTTCAGGCCAGTGCTGACGGAAATGATCTATGGTGGGCATTAACCAGTCAAAACAACTGTGGCATTCGATGCACAGGTTCAAACGACCCGCTTCACCTCCGGCGAGACGCGCAATTTCACGTTCGGTATTACGGATCATCGGCAG
>JASBRM010000096.1 GCA_030149405.1 Neptuniibacter sp.
AATGGACGCTACCTTTGGCGCTACGGGCAGAGTGAAGTTACCAACACCACAGAAAAGGTCGAGTATCCGATCACTGTTGGATAAATCCAGCCAGTTAATTGCACGTTCAATCATCTGCTCATTCACAGCTTTATTAACCTGAATGAAGTCACCCGGTTTAAAGCTGATGACAGATTCGGAGCAGTTAACTTTGTAATAGAGCTCTGAGTCGTCTGATACTGGGGTAACTTCGTTACCATTATCGATGAATAAACAAAAGTTGTTCTTAACTGCCAGAGCTTTTAGCTGGTCTTTCAAGTTGTCACTGAGAGGTTTTTTTACCCTTAAGGTAAAGGCTCCCTGATTGTCAGCAAGGCTCAGCTCAGCGTGGGTAATGGTTTTGAAATTATCTTCGGTTTCAAGTATCTCTGAAAGGCCACCAAGGATTGCATTCAGGGGTTTAGATAATACTGGGCATCGCTCAATTGCAGTCAGCTTATTACTGCCTCGACGGCGAAAGCCTACAATCGCACGGCCATCTTTCGATAGCTGGTTGATACCGATTCGGCAACTTCTTCGGTACTCCCATTCTGGGCTGACTAAAGGTTCAAGAACAGCTTCTGGTTGGAAACCGCCCAGACGCTGTAACTGATCAACTACAAGATTTTGTTTGGTTTGAATCTGTTGGTCGTGCGCTAGGTGTTGCAGGTCACAGCCACCGCATTGACCGTAATGCTGGCATTTTGGTGTAACACGATCTGCCGACGCTTCGATAATCTCTGTACACGTAGCCTCATCAAAACGCCGATGCTTTTGTGTTACTGAAAAAGCAACAGTTTCTCCAGCTAAAGCTCCCTCGATAAACAGTGTTTTACCATTCACTTTCGCTACGCCACGGCCTTCGTGGCTTAAGCGTTTTACTGTGATCGAGGAGGGGTAATCATCCAGAGTTTTTTTAGATGATTTTGTCTTTGGCCTTTGAGAGAAGAGGCTGTTTTTTCGTTTCATTGTTACACCATTAAATTGATGTGGGCGATTTTAGCAGAGTTACACAGTTTTCTTGTCGGAAATTTCAATTATCAGTAGCTGTAACTGACAGGAATTAATTAAACTGTATGGAAATGTGTCAGGGGCCTTTTTTGAGCCCATGAAGTAATTAAGGTAATAGCAGCGAATGATCAAAGAGCATGATTTTGCCCCGTTTGTAAGAATTCTTGGCAAAGGTAAAAGCGGTACCCGTTCTTTAACTCGTGAAGAGGCTGAGCAGGCAATGGGTATGATTCTGGATGGCAAAGTCAGACCAGAGCAGCTTGGTGCGTTCCTGATGTTATTGCGAGTTAAAGAAGAAGCTCCTGAAGAACTTGCTGGTTTTGCCGATGCTGTGAGGCAGCGATATGACTCTGATCTTCGGCTCAATGTAGATCTTGATTGGTCGACCTATGCGGGTAAAAAACGCAGGCATACCTGGTACTTGCTTGTGGTACTATGCCTGGCTTCTCATGGCTATAAGATCTTTATGCATGGTTCCAGAGGACATACGCCGGGACGTATCTATGTTGAGGATATGTTGCCCCTGTTTGGTCTTGAGGCATGTTCAGACTGGCAGCAATCTGCTGATGAAATAGAGCGTTCTGGTTTCGCATATATGTCTGTAGATCAGTTCTGCCCACCCTTGGGTGAAATTATTCAGCTTCGGCCGGTTCTTGGATTGCGTTCACCTGTTCACACACTTTGCCGTATGCTCAACCCAGCACATGCGCCGGCCAGCATTGATGGTGTATTCCACCCGCCTTACGGTCCAATGCACCAGAAAGCTGCCCAGCTATTAGGCATTAAACGTAACCTGACCATGAAGGGTGATGGCGGTGAGGCAGAAATCAGACCGGATGCTGAATGCCTGCTGCAGTGGGTGATCGATGGAGAACTTTCCGAATATGAATGGCCACGTATTGTTGAGAAGCGTTTTGTAAAAGAAGATGAATTACCCGCGCAAACACTGGTTGATATGTGGAGAGGAGAGGCGCATCACGAGTACGGTTATCAGGCCGTTATTTCAACCTTGGCCGTCGCACTGCGCTTAATGGGAGATGATGCGAATAATCAGTCCCTATTGGAAAAAGCGAAAAGGCTTTGGGCAGAGAGAAAGATTGATATCTTTTCTAACTCTTAATCTCTGCGTAGTTTGTCAGAAACTGCGATAGGTGAAGGGAAGTTAAATATAACCACATAGCTGGATAACAGGAATGTAAGAATGGCGGTGGCCTGAATTACATGAGAGGCTTCCTCACCAATCATTGCTGCGCCGGCTGCTATGTAGGCGATCAGTAACGAAAACTCACTAATTTGCCCCAATCTGAAACCAACCTCCCAGCCAAGCTGGGGAGACTCGCTGATTCTGCTTAGCAGGAAGCGGAAGATCAGAGGTTTCAGCACCAGAACCAGTATCGCAAGAATAATAGCTGGAACAGCAATCAGGCTGACTAATCCAAGATTGAAGCTTGCTCCAACCGAGAAGAAGAACAGGATAAGGAAAAAATCCCTGAGTGGTTTAAGGCTGGTGGCAATGTATTGTGAAATTGGACTGGTCGCTACAGACACACCCGCAACAAAGGCACCAATTTCGGCAGAGAGGCCGGAAAGGCTTGCTATTTCTGCCAGTCCGAGGCACCAGCCTATTGCCAGTAGGAAAATGTATTCATGAAAACGGTCAAATTTCTGGATCAGTTTTAGTAGAACATATTTTACAAAGACAAATGCACCACCAATCATCAGTGGGAGGGCTACCATAGCCGTTGCAAACTGAGCCATCGTATCACTTTGAGTGCCTGTTTCGTTTGCTCCACTGTAGAGGAATAAAAGAACCAGAATTGCTATAACGTCTTGCAGAAGAAGTAAGCCTACAACTAACTCGCCGGTGTGACGATGATGCAGAACTGTAGTTGGTAATAACTTAATGCCAATGATGGTGCTGGAGAACATCACCGCTATGCCGATGATCATATTTTCTGTCTGAGTGTATCCAAACAGGTAGCCCACACTGAAGCCGATTAAAAAGAACAGAATAGAGCTACCAATGGCAACCAGAGTAGCTTTCTTAAGCATTTGTACAAGGTGGGAGGGCTGCATATCCAAACCCAACAGGAAAAGCAGAAAAATAATACCTATATGGGAGATGTCAGAAAGCAGTTGGGTGTCAGACACCATACTGAGACCATAAGGACCCAGCAGAGCGCCAAGGACAATATAAGCAACCAATAATGGCTGACGGGTGTACAAGGCTATAGATGCAAAGACTGCAGCACCTGTAAAAATCAGAAAAAATGAGAAAACCAGTGATTGTTCCAAATTACCTCATCCCTGTACTTTATCTCATTACAAAATACCAAGAAGATCCCCGGCATTCTAGAAAGAAACTTCAGATTTCTATTTTTAGCCAGTTTCGCTGTTTCCAGATAGCTATGAAAACGACTGAAGAAAGTGTGCGATGGATAAGCTGTACGATCCAGATACCCAAAATTCCAAAACCCAGATAAGGTCCAACAAGCCAGGCCAGCGGCAGATAGAAAAGCCACTGGCTACAGCCAGTGATGATCAGAACATTGCGACCGTCTCCAACTCCCAGCAGAGATTGTGCGAGCACAATAGCCGCTGCATCCAAAATGATGGCTATTGCGGTGAGCTGCAATGGCAGTATTGCAGTTTCAATAACACTCTGTGATTGCAGAAAAATGTTGAGTATAAATTCAGGGGCGATAAGCAGGGGGATGCTCAATAACGTTATGCCACTCATGGCAACGACGATAACATCCCAGCCGTATTGAAGGGCTTTTGCAGGATTCTGCTCTCCCAGCGCGTGACTGACTAGGGTTGTAGACGCAACACCAAAACCGACAGCTGGCAGTATCAAAAATAGAGACAGGTTTATAAGTACATGAGCAATCGCCTGATCTTCAGTTCCAATCTGGCTGATGGTCCACATCAGCACACATATGGCGAGCGAAAATAATACTTGTTGCATTGAATTAGGGATTGCCAGACGCAGAACATTAGATACAGGCAACCGGTCCAGATTAAACAGTTTCAGACCCTTTAAGCGGGTATCTTTGTAGACTAGCCAACCATTTAAGAAAGCACCCGAGAAGAGTGCGATGGCTGTGCCTAAACCTGCTCCCGGAGCGCCTAACAGAGGTAGACCGGCATAGCCAAAAATCAAGCAATAGCTAACAGCAATGTTAAGCAAGTGTGTGAAAATAAGAATCTTGAAATAGGTTCCGGGCCTTTGGGTACCATTCCACCAACCACGAAATGAGAGGTTCATAGCAATGGCAATCATTGCCGCTGTTCGATAATCAAAGTAATCGACTGCAATATTCTGAACAGAATCTTTTGTAGTCATTGTTGCAACAAGTGCATCGGAAAACTGAATGAACACAAAGCTCAGAGGCAGAGCGAAAAGAATGGCTACAAGAACGCCAACAAATACGGGTTGAGTGCTTTGATTACTGAACCCTTGACCTTGGCGGCGCGCAACCAGGGTCTGTACTGCGGAAGAAAGTCCTAGAATAAGGCTGATGGCAACAAAATTTGCGTAACTACCTATACCTACGCCGGCCAGGGATGCTTCTCCTAACTGACCCACTAATGCCGCATCAATCAGGTTTAGGACGCTCTGTGAAAGCATACCGCCAATAATAGGCAGGCCTAAACCGATAATGGTCTTGTATCGTTGCAGCGGTAGCATGAAATCAGCCCGGAAAAAAGGAAGGCGGATTTTAGCAGATCTTTGTTCGCTAAGTGAGTCAATTAAAGTTGATGATCAGTTTGTGGTTGATTAATAACTGAGCAATTTACTCAGGTTTGGATCGGGTGTATCCTATAGCCTTTAGAGAAAGATTGCATACAGGGCACCGTATGAACATTACTGTTACAGAAACAGCTGAAGACTATCTGTTAGAACTACTAGACAAACAAGATGTTGAGGGCATGGCCGTGCGCATGTTTGTGACCCAGCCTGGTACCTCATACGCAGAAACTTGCCTGGCATATTGCCGTCCAGATGAAGTCATTGAAGATGATGAAATACTGGAACTGACCAAATTACGCTTTTATATTGAAAAAAACAGCGTGCCATACCTTGATGAAGCGCATGTGGATTTTGCAAAAGACCGTATGGGTGGGCAACTGACAATCAAGGCTCCTAACTCAAAAGTACCAAAAGTATCTCCAGACAGCCCAATGGATGAGCAGATCAACTACATCCTTTATTCAGAGATCAATCCAGGTCTTGCTTCCCACGGCGGCGAAGTAAAACTCATGGAGTTAGTCGAAGAAGATGAAGGTTACATTGCTGTTTTGCAGTTTGGTGGTGGTTGCCAGGGTTGCAGCGCAGTAGATATGACGTTGAAAGATGGTGTTGAAGCAACTCTGGTCGAAAAAGTTCAGGGGCTAGTAGGTGTTAAAGACGTGACAGATCATTCTGTCAGGGAAAATGCTTATTTTAAGTAAGCTCTATAAATAGAACGAAAAATAAGGGAGGATTTCCTCCCTTATTCGATTGTTTGCTTTCTAAGATACTGCTATAAGCATAAATAACGCGGAAGTATCATTCCTCAAAACGTGACTTTTCTTTTTAAGCTCTTGGTTGCAATTGAATTATTCATCCCCATGTAATCAGAATCGCGTTTTTAATTATTTCCCGCAGGACACCGCGGATCTGCTTTACGAGGCTTATGCATCATGACGCAATACGACGAATCTCAAATACAGAAATTTGAGCTACCGGTTTTACCTCTTAGGGATGTTGTGGTTTATCCACACATGGTTATCCCTCTGTTTGTAGGTAGAGAAAAATCTATTGAAGCGCTTGAAGCAGCAATGGCTGGCGATAAAGAGATTTTGCTGGTTGCGCAGAAAAATGCTTCAGATGATGAGCCTAATTCCGATGACCTGTTTGAAGTAGGTACTGTAGCCAGCGTGTTGCAGATGCTGAAACTGCCTGACGGAACCGTCAAGGTGCTGGTTGAAGGTGATTATCGCGCAACCATCCACGATCTAAGCGAAGAAGAAGGTTTCTTTACGGCTGAAGCATCTGTTCTGTTAATCGAAGAACTGTCAGATGCTGAGAACGAACTGTATAAGAGAACAGTTCTGGAACAGTTCGAACGTTTTGTGCAGGTCAATAAAAAAATACCTTCTGAAGTGCTTTCTTCCCTTCAGAATATTGATGATGTGGGTCGTCTTGCTGATACGATTGCTGCCCACATGTCTCTCAAACTGGAAGAGAAACAACAAATTCTTGAGATGCTCAGTAACAAAGAGCGCCTCGAACATCTCATGGCTCTAATGGAGTCTGAAATTGATCTGGTTGAAGTGGAAAAACGTATCCGCGGCCGGGTTAAAAAACAGATGGAAAAGAGCCAGCGTGAGTACTATCTGAACGAACAGATGAAAGCGATCCAGAAGGAGTTGGGGGACCTGGATGAATCCGGCACCAACGACATGGATGAGCTTAAAAAACGTATTGCTGATGCAAAAATGCCTCAGGAAGCGTTTGATAAAACCATGGCTGAATACAACAAACTGAAGATGATGTCTCCGATGTCTGCTGAAGCCACTGTTGTACGTGGTTACATCGACTGGATGTTACAGATTCCGTGGTCGAAACGTTCCAAAGTTCGTCACGATATGAAACGTGCGGAAAAAGTTTTGAACCAGGATCACTTTGGTCTGGAAGAAGTTAAAGACCGCATCCTTGAATATCTTGCGGTGCAGAAGCGCGTTAAAAAACTCAAAGGCCCAATCCTCTGTCTGGTTGGCCCTCCAGGTGTTGGTAAGACCTCACTGGGTCGTTCTATTGCTCGTGCTACTAATCG
>JASBRM010000113.1 GCA_030149405.1 Neptuniibacter sp.
CTCTTCAAAAAACAAAGGCAGATAATATTCAATACCGGGTGATGTTAATCCATCATCGATGTTTTTATAGACGGGGCATTGACGATAATCCACATCAAAACGTTCACGCCAACGGGATTTGAATCCTCGAATCGCTTGGGCATCAAACGGAAACTCTTTTGCCGGCAATAGCTTGATCTGATCAATCTGCTCTATTGAGCGTTGGCTCTCTGGGTCAAAGGTGCGCAGAGTTTCTATTTCGTCATCAAAGAGCTCGATTCTATAAGGGGCATCGCTTCCGGTAGGGAAGAGATCAATGATAGAGCCTCTGATTGCATATTCACCATGTTCAAGTACGGTGTCGACGGAATGATAACCCGCATCGGTAAGTTGTTTGCGTAAATTATCAGGATTTATGGTTCCGCCGATTTTGAGATCGAAACAATTAGCGGCTATGAAATCGGCTGGTGCAGTTCGGTGCATCAGGGTGCTTAAAGGCACAATCAAAACGCCTTTATCAAGCCTTGGTAGTTTGTTAAGCGTGGAGATCCTTTCAGAGATGATGTCCTGGTGAGGGGAAAATGTGTCGTATGGAAGGGTTTCCCAATCAGGAAATGAAAGAATTTCCAAATTACCAGAATTAAAAAAAGTGACTTCATCGTGAAGTCTGTTTGCCTGGTTTGTATCGTTACAAATTACCAGAGTGAAACCAGTAAATGCCTGAGCAGCTTCTGTAATAAGGTATCCAGAAGCACTACCATGTACCTGACCAATAAATTTACGGTCACCTGATCCCTTAGGTAATTGATAATCAAACTGCAGCACTTACTTAACTCCGAAACTCTCAAATTGACTCAAGGCCGCATAGTTTAACGGTTACAGCTTCAAAAGATAGGTTTGAAGGTTAAACAGTTTTTACGTGGGAATTGTTTCAGATCAGTAATATGGTTCGAAAGTATATTATGCTGCATTTGCTCAAAGCAGAGGAAAAGAGGATAATGCGCGCACCAAAAATTTCCGGGTCCACAAACTTAGGCTTTCAGATAAGTTCTGGTTTAGTGGTTACCAACAAGTTTATGTAACTTTTTGGAGTTTCAAGTGAGCCAAGATCAAGTATTCGCAGACTGGAAAGAGCGCGAAGCGCTAGCAGAAAAAATGGTACCTCTGGTAGGTGGCCTTTACCGTGATCAGAACATTGAGTCTTCTGTGTTCGGTCGTTTGATTATCAAACGTTCTGTTATCGACATTCTGAAAGCACACCGCTTTGTTCGCCAGGTTGAAGAGCAGGAACTGACTGTAGTTGATACATTCCCAGTTCTTGAAGCTGTTAAGAAGCTGAACGTACGCAACGCTCATATCGATGCAGGTAAGCTGGCGGTTAAATTCCGTAACGAAGGTAACGGTCAGGATCTGGAATCCTTCCTGAAAGCCGAGCTGGCTGAAGCGATCGATTCTGAAGAGCGCGAAGCTACAGATGTTGTTCTATACGGTTTCGGTCGTATCGGTCGTCTGCTGGCTCGTCTTCTGATTGAGCGTACAGGTGGTGGTCAGGCTCTGCGTCTGCGTGCAATCGTTGTACGTAAAGGTGCGGCTAAGAAAGATCTTGAGAAGCGTGCAAGCCTACTGCGCCGTGATTCTGTTCATGGTTCTTTCAAAGGCACAATCACTGTAGATGAAGAAGCAAACACTATCACTGCTAACGGTAACGTTATTCAGGTGATTCATGCTAATTCTCCAGATGAGATCGATTACACTGCTTACGGCATCAATAATGCGATGATTATTGATAACACGGGTAAGTGGCGTGATAAAGAAGGTTTGTCTCTGCACCTTGAGTCAAAAGGTGCTTCCCGTGCAGTTCTGACAGCGCCAGGTAAAGGTGTTAAGAACATCGTAATGGGCGTTAACGACGGCGACATTACTGCTGAAGATACAATTCTGTCAGCAGCATCTTGTACTACAAACGCTATTACTCCTGTTCTGAAAACTGTATACGACAAGTTCGGTATCGAGAATGGTCACGTTGAGACTGTTCACGCATATACTAACGACCAGAACCTGATCGACAACTACCACAAAGGCGATCGTCGTGGTCGTGCTGCGGGTTTGAACATGGTTATCACTGAGACTGGCGCTGCTAAAGCTGTTTCTAAAGCTCTGCCTGCAATGGAAGGTAAGCTGACTGGTAACGCTATTCGCGTTCCTACGCCAAACGTTTCTATGGCTATCCTGAACCTGAACCTTGAAAATGCGACTGACAAAGAAGAACTGAATAACATTCTTCGTGAAGCAGCTCTTCATGGTCCAATGCAGAAACAGATCGACTACAGCAACTCTCCAGAAGCGGTATCTACTGACTTCGTTGGTTCCCGTGCAGCAGGTGTTGTTGATGCTCTGGCAACTATCGCTGGTGGCAAGCGTTGCGTACTGTACGTTTGGTACGATAATGAGTTCGGTTATAGCTGTCAGGTTATCCGAATGATGCAGAAAATGGCTCAGTGCACA
The DNA here is from genome assembly GCA_030149405.1 of Neptuniibacter sp. Taxonomy (GTDB): domain Bacteria; phylum Pseudomonadota; class Gammaproteobacteria; order Pseudomonadales; family Balneatricaceae; genus Neptuniibacter. The sequence continues at coordinate 2,485 of JASBRM010000113.1, forward strand.
CTGCCAGCATTCCCAAAGCAGATCTAATTTTTTAATCTGCTAATTGCTTAAAAAGCCACCAATTAGGTGGCTTTTTTGTTGTCTAAGCTCCGATATTTCTATTTGGAATAATAATATTCTTAATGGTTCTAGGTATATTTACCTACTTTAGTTGTTGTAATAGCACCTTAACGAAACCTCTTTGTAGAAAAATGATGTATCGCTCAGGTATACTTATTCGGATTTTTGGGTGGGGTAATTCTATTTTCGAATAACTAATTAATGTCATTTTGGGCGAACGGGGACAGGTCGTCGAAATTGACTGAAAAACGAAGATGGAATCCTGAAAAAGTTAACCTATTTGGGTGAGGCGTATGATCAAGATCAAAAAGGGTCTGGATCTACCGATCACGGGCGCTCCTGAGCAATCAATTTCTGATGGCCCAGCAGTTAGCTCCGTCGCCGTTGTCGGCTTTGACTATGTGGGTATGAAACCTACCATGGCCGTCAAGGTGGGGGATCGAGTTAAACTCGGTCAAGTGATCTTTTCCGATAAAAAAACAGAAGGCGTTAAATACACAGCACCAGGTGCTGGTGTAGTTAAAGCTATCAATCGTGGTGACCGTCGAGCACTACAGTCAGTCGTTATTGAACTAGATGGCGACGAAGCGGTTGAATTCAATAAATACAGTGCATCAGAGTTATCCTCTCTTACTCGCGAGCAAGTGCAGGAAAATCTGGTTGAATCTGGCCTGTGGACAGCGTTAAGAACACGTCCATTCAGTCGAGTGCCAGCACCAGGCTCTACACCTAACTCTATTTTTGTGACAGCAATGGATACCAATCCATTAGCAGCAGATCCTGCTGTTATCGTTGCTGAGCAGAAAGAAGCTTTTTCTCAAGGTCTAGAGATCCTTACGAAGCTTTCAGAGACAACTGTTTACCTGTGTAAAGCGCCTGGTGCAGATATTCCTACTGCAACCGGTGTGACGGTAGAAGAGTTTGAAGGTGTTCACCCAGCGGGTAACGCAGGTACGCACATTCACTTCCTTGATCCGGTTTCTCAGCAGAAAACGGTATGGACCATTGGCTATCAGGACGTTATCGCAGTCGGTAAATTGTTTACAGAAGGTAAACTGCCAATTGATCGTGTTGTTGCAGTTTCAGGTCCTAAAGCTTCTAAGCCAGGTTTGTTAAGAACACGCTTAGGTGCAGATCTGAACGATTTGCTTGCAGGTGCTCAGGATGGTGATCATAACCGTGTGATCAGTGGCTCTGTATGGAGTGGTCGTACAGCATCTGGTCCATTTGCGTATCTGAGCCGATATGCAAACCAGGTAACCATTCTGGAAGAAGGTGATGAGCGTGAATTTATGGGCTGGGTTGTGCCTGGTACTAACAAATTCTCGGTTCTGAACGTTTTTGCTTCTTTCCTTAACCGTTCTAAGAAGTTTGACTTTACAACGACTACGAATGGTTCTGAGCGAGCTATGGTTCCAGTAGGTCAGTTCGAAGAACTGATGCCTATGGATATTCTTCCAACTCAGCTGCTGCGCGCTATTGTTACTGGTGACATCGTTCACGCAATGGAACTGGGCTGCCTTGAGTTAGATGAAGAAGACCTCGCGCTGTGCACATTTGCCTGCCCAGGTAAATATGAGTACGGCCCAATCCTTCGCGACAATCTGACGCGTATCGAGAAAGAGGCCTAATCATGAGCTTGAGAAATATTCTAGATAAAATGGAGCCGCACTTTCATAAGGGCGGTAAGTATGAAAACTGGTACGCGCTTTATGAAGCGGCTGATACCATTTTCTACACCCCGGGCCATGTAACTAAAACAGCAGCTCACGTACGCGACGCAGTAGATCTGAAGCGTATGATGATTCTGGTGTGGATGTGTACTTTCCCGGCTGTTTTCTTCGGTATGTACAATGTGGGCCTGCAGGCTAATACTGCAATGGCTCAGATGGGTCTGACTGAAGCTTCTTCATGGCAGGGTGCTATTGCTGGTGCTTTAACCAGCTTTAATCCTGATAGTTTATGGGACAACATTATTCATGGTGCAGCGTACTGGTTGCCAATCTACATCGTTACCTTTGTTGTAGGTGGTTTCTGGGAAGTACTGTTCGCCATGAAACGTGGTCATGAAGTAAACGAAGGCTTCTTCGTAACTTCGATCCTGTTCTCCCTGATTTTGCCTCCTTCAATTCCTCTATGGCAGGTTGCGTTGGGCATCAGCTTTGGTGTCGTAATCGGTAAAGAGGTGTTCGGTGGTACTGGTAAGAACTTCCTGAACCCTGCATTGACCGGTCGTGCATTCTTGTTCTTTGCATACCCAGCTCAAATGTCTGGTGATGCAATCTGGACTGCCGTTGATGGCTTCTCTGGCGCTACTCCTTTGAGTCTTGCGGCTGCAGGTGGTGTTGACGCTATCCTGGCACAGAACATCACTTGGTTTGATGCCTTTATCGGTAACATTCAGGGCTCTGTGGGCGAGGTATCTACATTAGCTATTGCGGCTGGCGGTTTGGTGCTGCTAATTGCAAAAGTTGCCGCTTGGCGAATTGTCGCCGGTGTCTTCTTAGGCATGGTCGCAACTTCAACTCTGTTCAATATGATTGGTTCCGATACCAACCCGTTATTTGCCATGCCGTTCTACTGGCACTTGGTTCTGGGTGGTTTTGCCTTTGGTATGTTCTTCATGGCGACAGATCCAGTATCTGCATCCATGACAAACAAAGGTAAGTGGTACTTCGGTGCACTGATTGGTGTGATGGTTGTTCTGATTCGTGTAGTTAACCCGGCTTTCCCAGAGGGTATGATGCTGGCGATTCTGTTCGCAAACCTGTTTGCACCATTGATTGATAACTTTGTCGTTCAGGCAAACATCAAACGGAGGAAGGCGCGCGATGTCAGCTAATAATGACACTATCGGTAAGACGATTACCGTTACCGTTCTTTTGTGTGTTGTCTGCTCGGTAATCGTATCTGCTGCGGCAGTACTGCTGAAGCCGAAACAGATTGCAAACAAAGACCTGGACCGTAAGAGCAATATCCTTGCTGCTGCGGGTATCAGCGATTCAAGCAAATCAGTTGATGAGCTTTTTTCTCAGATTACAACTAAGTACGTTGATCTTGAGACAGGTAAGTTCACTACCGATGTTCCTGCTAAATATGATGCTAAGAAAGCAGCAAAAGACCCTCAGTTGGGTAAAGCGCTGACTAAAGATGTAGATATCGCTTCTATCAAATATCAGGCGAAAGTAATGCCGGTATATATGGTAGAGAAAGAAGGTAAGATCGAGAAACTGATCCTGCCAGTTCACGGCTATGGCCTGTGGTCTACACTTTATGGCTTCCTGGCACTTGAAGGTGACCT
>JASBRM010000120.1 GCA_030149405.1 Neptuniibacter sp.
GGAAAGTAAAAGTTAGCAGCGCGTTAAACAGAAGGTCTGTAAAAGGATCAATATCAGTTGAGGTACGCCGCTGGAATAAAGCCATAGATAACCTTTATTCCTGCTCCGTAGCAGAACAAAAATCCTGCCCAAGCCCGACACCCGTAGCAACAACCTGATCGGCACAACGATCTAACAAAAGATACTGCATGCCCAAAAGCATACTGCTGACCAGACCCACCATGGTGGTGTTCATTGCCACCCCCATACCCTGCGTCATCTGCTGCATCAGTTGCTTAATATCGGTGATATCCAGATTCTCCAGCCCTGACACTGAGCTGAGCATAAAAACAAACCCAATCACAGTACCCAGCAAACCCAACTTAATGACCAAACCTGAAACAAACCAGCCTACCTGATGTGACCCTCTAAGCTTCTCTGCCATGAGTTCGGAAAGAATGACTTTATCCTGTTCAGAGTCACCTTTTTGCAGAGCTTGCAGATAATCCTGAACTAAAGACTGGCCATTAGAAAACATGAAGGCTGAGTTCTGGCTAGGTGCAACTAACTGCTCTTTCAAGCGCTCAGCCATCCTGAGTTGAACCGTTAGAAACCAGCTTCTATAACCGCAATGGATAGAGGTAAGGAACAACAACAATAAAACCACAACACTTATGCGCGTGATATCACGACTGAGGATCGACGCTAATACCCCAAGATCCCAGGCGACATAAACTGCAAACACAATGACACCTGCCAGCAAAAGCCAGTACAGGAAGATGCGGTAAGCACTTGATGAAGACATTAACCCTCAGTTTGCTTTTTATTGATTTATACAAACTATAAACAAGCCTGCAATCGAATGCGGCAAAAACAATAAAAACAGAACTAAAGAAGGTCTTATTGCCCTCCCTTGGTTCAAAATAACCCCACTTTGCATATGAAATTCACTGACTAGGTTTGATAATTGAATCACAAGATTCGGATGTAAAAGCCTTACTGCCCATGCTTAAAAATTAACCATCTATACTGAACCCACAACAACTTCATGCGAGTGGATTATTTTTCACCCAATACACTGAAGTGTTCGAATTTACTGACAGTAGGAATTGTACCAATACCTAATTCACAGGATTATCCACAAAACCTCTGGATAACTATGTCATGCAGTTCACCCTCAGTCTGGCCTGATAATTGCTCAACTCAGTATTAAAGAAAACAACCACCAGGAAATTGGGGAATAGTCACAATAAAGCACAATTTATGTGCAAGAATAATTTTTACTGCCCCACACCTTGCACAGTAACAGTGCAAACCTGGAGATGGAGAAAAGACCGGGTATGAGCATAATTTGGGATAACTACGAATCAGAGAAACATTTTGATGAGCTGATTACCGAAAAAGGTAAAGCAAGAGAGCCATCAAGAAAATTGGTTAAGCACATTGGCCAGATGGAAGTCGACGAGCTCGATAAGCGCCGCCAGATGGCTGAAGCGACCATTCAGGAAATGGGCATATCGTTTACGGTATACACCGAAGAGGGCAATATAGACCGCGCCTGGCCTTTTGATATTATTCCTCGCACCATTCTTTCTCGACAATGGAAAACCACTGCTGATGGCCTACAACAACGGCTCAAAGCACTGAATATGTTCATTAACGATCTTTATCATGATCAGCAGATCATTAAAGACGGCATTATCCCTGAACATATCATCTCCAAGTCCAAGAACTTCCGACCCGAATGCGTCGGGGTAACACCTGCTCACGGAGTATGGGCAAATATCTGTGGTACTGATTTGGTGCGCGATGCCGATGGAAAGTTCTACGTCTTAGAGGACAACCTGCGTGTCCCTTCCGGCGTTTCTTACATGTTAGAGAATCGCGCAATCACGAAACGCGTTCTGCCGGAAATGTTTGAGAAGGAGAATATCCTCCCGGTAGATGACTACACATCTCAGCTCTTCGATATGCTGGCGAGTTTATCTCCAAGAGATGTTGAAGATCCTGAAATCGTTGTCATGACACCCGGCATATTCAACTCAGCCTATTTCGAACATGCATTCCTGGCACAACAGATGGGGGTTGAACTGGTTGAAGGCGATGATCTGTTTGTGGGTGATGATGATTGCGTCTACATGAAGACCATCTCCGGTCCGGAAAGAGTTGATTTCATTTATCGCCGTATTGATGATGAGTTCCTCGATCCGGAAGCATTCAATAAAGAGTCCGTACTCGGTGTTCCAGGACTGATGCGTGCATGGAAAGCCGGCAATGTCGCATTAGCGAATGCTCCTGGCGCTGGTGTAGCCGATGACAAAGTGGTCTATGCCTATGTGCCACAAATCATTGAGTATTATTTGAATGAAAAGCCGATTCTGCCCAATGTTGAAACTTTCCTTTGTGAATATGAAGATCAAAGAGAATACGTTTTAGCCAACCTGGACAAACTGGTAGTGAAACCAGCAAATGAGTCTGGTGGTTACGGTATGCTTGTTGGCCCTCACTCAACCAAAAAAGATCAAGCTAAATTTGCAGAACTGATCAAAGATAATCCACGAAATTATATCGCTCAGCCTACCCTGAGTCTCTCCACTGCTCCGACCCTCATAAGCTCCGGCAACCTTGAGCCTCGTCATCTGGATTTAAGGCCATTTATCCTTCAGGGCAAAGAGACATATGTAACGACAGGCGGACTCACTCGTGTTGCCATGAAGAAAGGTTCATTGGTAGTTAACTCTTCACAAGGTGGCGGCAGTAAAGACACCTGGATCGTTGATACGGAGGTTAAATAATTATGTTATCTCGCGTAGCTGAAAGAATTTATTGGGGTTCCAGATACCTGGAGCGCGTAGAAAGCACAGCCCGACTGGTAAGTGTTTACGATAACTTGCTGTTTGACCTTCCAAGAGACACGAACATCAGTTGGTACAATCTGATTATCATCAACAGCAGTACTGAAAGCTTCAATGAACGTTACAAAGTTCATGACGAACGAAATGTAGTGAAGTTCCTTCTGGCTGATGATAGTAATTCCAGTTCTATGCTGTCCTCACTCAAACAGGTGAAGGAAAATATTAGAACCACTCGTGACGTAGTTCCACAGGACACCTGGGAATTGATCAATGAACTGGACCTGTATGCCCGCAATCATATCCGCCAAGGTATTAACCGTACCAACCGTCACCAGTTTTTGAATACCATCATCAAACACTGTCAGGAAATAAACGGCTTATTTGAGAGCGCTATGAGTCGTGATGCAACCTGGCAATTTATGATGTTGGGGCGCAATTTGGAACGCGCAGATATGACGACTCGTATTCTGGATGCCGGTGCTTCAATCATGCTGCAACCCAATGAAGGTACACGCATTAACCTCGGCCAGGTAGTTTGGGGGAACGTTCTGCGTTCATTGAGCGCTTATATGAACTACCGCCGCAGTATCAGAACAGCTGTCCAATCCAGCAAGGTCGCGAGATTCCTTATAGAGGACCCCCATTTCCCCCGCACTATCGCTTTCTGCCTTGACGAAATTGAAACCGCGATTCATAAGCTGCCTCGCTCGCATAATTCATTGGCCAGCCTGAATGCGCTGAAGCAACTGAAGTACCCTCTTGAAAACGGTAGTCCGCTGAATGAAGAGTTCAGGGACTATCTGAATGACCTGCAGATTAAAGTCAGCGAATTGCATAATGACTTTAGTGAAAACTGGTTCTCATTTACCTCTGGAAACGAAGAAAACTCAGAAACGGCTAAAAGTGACAAACCTAAGTTACAGATAGCTTGTGAGGCGTAATATTTTGCTATTTTTTCTAAAATAGTCGCTATAATGCGTGCATCTTCAGCAGCAGGTAGTAGTTCAGTGCAGACGGAGCAATCTCAGATTCAAACCGCGGAGCCCGGTGTTAACTGGAGTTCATCTCCAGATGGCCATTTCAATGAGGCGTACGCTGACCTGAATACACCCCGTAGCCATTGGGAATACCTGCTTAACAGCATCGATGCTTTAGGCCCAACCGGGCTTAAAGATCGCCACACTAAAGCATCCCGTATTCTGAGGGATGATGGTGCGACTTATAACCTGACGGTTGATCCTCTCAACGCCAAGATCTGGGAACTTGACCCTATTCCAATGTTGATCCCCAGTGATGACTGGGGAGGGATCGAATCAGGATTGGTTGAACGTGCAGAACTGCTCAACCTCATCCTGAAAGATATCTATGGACCAAGGGAACTGATTCGACAGTCAATCATTCCCCCTGAGATCATTTATGCACACCCTGGTTTTTTGAGACAGTGTCAGGGAATTACACTACCCTGCGATCATCAACTGACTCTGCATGCAGCCGACATGGTGCGAGGGCCGGATGGCCGGATCGTAATTATTGGCGACAGAACTCAGGCACCCAGTGGCGCCGGATATGCGCTGGAGAACAGAACGGTTCTGTCGCGCGTAATGCCGAGCATCTTCCGTGATAGCCAAGTTCACAGGCTGGCCCTGTTCTTCCAAACCTTGCGAAATACTTTGTCGTCTCTGGCAACGGATACAGATGACCCGCAAATAGTTATTCTGACTCCGGGGGCATATAGTGAGACCTACTTCGAACACACATACCTCTCAAACTATCTCGGTTTTCCACTGGTTCAGGGCAGTGACCTCACCGTCAGAGATGGCCAGGTTTGGCTGAAGTCACTTAATGGCCTGAGCAAAGTTGATGTAATTCTGCGCCGTGTTGATGATATTTACTGTGACCCAGTTGAGCTCAAAACAGACTCATTTCTGGGCATCCCAGGCCTGCTGGAAGTCGTTCGTGCCGGTAACGTAGTGGTGTCTAACCCAATAGGTTCCGGCATTCTGGAAACTCCTTCACTATTGAAGTATCTACCCCAAATCAGTCAGTTCTTTTTTGGGCGTGATTTAACTCTGCCTTCAGTTGATACCTGGTGGTGTGGAGATAAAAACGATCTGGCCTATGTAAAGGCTAATCTTGATGATTTAATCATCAAGCCTGCAATGCGTCAGATGGATAATCCGAGCGTCTACGGCCACCTGCTCACCAAAGAGAAAAAAGCAGAGGTTCTGGCGAGACTTGAGAAAGCTCCAAATCTTTATGTGGCTCAAAGCTATATTTCGCCATCATACCTGCCTTCATGGCAGGAAGATCAGCTCCGTTCCAGGCCCTCAATCTTCAGAAGCTTTACGGTCTCCAACCTAACTGCCGGCCAGAGCACATACTCGGTGATGGCTGGAGGCCTGACCCGCGTTGGTCTCAGCGATACCGATACGGTTGTAACCAATCAGGCGGGTTCTCAAAGCAAGGACACCTGGATTCTAGCGTCAGAGCCTGAAAAGCAGATTTCGCTTATTGAAGAACATTCGGGCCTTAAAGATCTCGCCCACGAAAGCAACCTGCCTAGTCGAGTGGTTGAAAACCTCTTCTGGATGGGACGTTATGCCGAGCGCGCTGAATCAACATTGCGTCTGATCCGTACCATATTTATGCAGCTGAATGGCATTGAGCCGCTGCCTAAGAA
>JASBRM010000121.1 GCA_030149405.1 Neptuniibacter sp.
GTTGTGGAAATGATGCGTTGGCCTTCAGGCAGTACCACTTCGCGTCCGGTCACCGGCATTTTCTTCATAGGTGAAGTTCCTTGCGAATTCCTTCTTAAAACGAATAAAAGCCTGCATTTTATGAGGCTATATGTTTTTGTACCTTAAACTAAATCAACATATTGATCATTAGCACTTAAGATATTTCGTTTAGACTCGGTAAGTTCCAAAACTTAATTGCTAAATGTAGATTAGAAGAACAGTCTGAGTTTTGTCCATTTCCGTTAGGTAAAACTTATACATAGGGGATCGCTGCAGCCTTAAGCTCTTTGGTGTGATTGCCTTTACATTACTGCTGCGAGGGAAGTTGGTATCAGGTTTCTGAGGTTGAACCTTCACTAATTAAAAAGGTCTTCCTGTAGAATAGAGCGGAAAATCTGCTCGGTTAAGGATTGGTAATGACATTTCAGGTTGAATTTAAAGTACGGGATTATGAATGCGATATGCAGGGTATCGTGAATAATGGGGTGTATTTCAACTATTTGGAACATGCCCGTCATGAATACTTGTTAGCTAAAGGCATTGATTTCGCAGATCTCACAGCTAAAAAAATTCACCTTGTGGTTGTGCGCTCTGAGATGGATTATAAAAATTCCCTAACCAGCGGTGATCAGTTTGTTGTCCAGGTCTCTGTTGAGCGTATTAGTAAGGTTAAGTTTGGCTTCAGGCAACGGGTTATTCGTTTATCAGATGAAAAAGTTGCGCTCGATGCTCTGGTGATAGGAACAGCTCTAAACGAAAGAGGCAGACCATTTATTCTTCCTGAGCTGGAAACCCTGTTTGAGTAACACGGATGGTATCTATGGGTTGGAGTGAGTGGCTGTTACAACATGAGGTGCAGATCCGGCTGGGGTGTTTCCTTGGCATTTTCTCATTGATGGCAATCTGGGAAGTGATCAGGCCTTGTCGTCCGCGCCTTTATTCCAGAGTTTTACGTTGGAGCAATAACCTGGCTTTGGTAGCCCTGAATTCTTTTCTGTTACGGTTTATGTTCCCTGCAGCAGCCGTCGGGGTTGCTCATTATGTACAAGTAAAGGGCTGGGGGTTCTTTAATCTGGTTGCATTACCACTGTGGATTGAGGTTTTGTTGGCTGTGGTGATTCTGGACCTGCTTATTTATGCCCAGCACGTTGTGTTTCATAAAGTGCCTATCTTATGGCGTTTACATCGGGTACATCATGCCGATCCTGACTATGACCTGACGACAGGTATACGTTTTCACCCCATAGAAATTATTCTGTCGATGTTGATCAAGTTCATCGCGATTATTCTGTTAGGTCCAGCCGCTGTTGCCGTTCTGATTTTTGAAGTGTTACTCAATGGTTCCGCAGTCTTCAACCATTCAAATGTCCGCTTGCCCGCCAAATTGGACTCTTTTGTCAGGTTAGTATTTGTTACACCGGATATGCATCGTGTGCATCATTCCTGGATCCGTTCTGAGACAGACAGCAATTACGGATTTGCACTGTCACTATGGGATAAGCTGTTTTCGACTTACCAGGATCAACCTGTAAAAGGTCATTTGGATATGGATATTGGGTTACGGGAATTTCAGGAAGTTAAGCAAGTGAGCTGGTTAAGTGGAATCTTGCAGTTACCCTTCAAGCGGTGAGTCTTCCTCTGTACCTAGCTGTGACCAGAATGCTTCAATTAATGGGCTTTTGAGCTTTTTCTCTAAGGTAACGATACCTACCTCAAAGGCTTTTAACTGCGGAGTGATATCCAACACCTCTACAGCACTGGCCAGTGGGCTGTTATCCAATACGATTTTCGGTACCACACCTATGCCAAATCCTAGACTCACCATACTTACAATGGCTTCGTTTCCCGCGACCTGAGCGTAAATAATAGGTTTGATATTCTGTTCTTTGAACCAGCGATCAACACGTTTTCTTGAAACACCGCTTTCAGAAAGAATCATAGGAGTGCTGTTATCAGGGGTCAGG
>JASBRM010000144.1 GCA_030149405.1 Neptuniibacter sp.
CTCTGTTCCCGAAAGGCTGGGAACCCTCCGCTGAAGTACAGGAAGTCATTGATACCTGTCGTGTTGTAGCCAATGCCGAGCAGAGTGCACTGGGTTCTTATGTGATCTCCATGGCAAGCCATCCATCCGATGTTCTGGCCGTTATCCTGCTGCTGCGTGAGATGGGCATAGGTCACAACATGCGTGTAGTACCGCTTTTTGAGACCCTGAATGACCTGGATAATGCCCGCGATTGTATTGATTCGTTGTTAAAAGTGGATTGGTACAAAGCTTATACCCAGGGTGAACAGGAAGTGATGATCGGTTACTCCGACTCCTCCAAGGATGCAGGGCAACTGGCAGCAGCCTGGGGTCAGTTTAAAGCTCAGGAAGCGCTCACCCAGCTGTGTAAAGATCATGGTGTGCATCTGACACTTTTCCATGGTCGTGGTGGCACAGTAGGTCGTGGTGGCGGTCCAAGCCATACAGCGATACTGGCGCAACCTCCAGGCTCTGTTGATCACAGCCTGCGTTTAACCGAACAGGGTGAGATGATCCGCTTTAAATACGGAATGCCAGATCTGGCTGTTCGTAACCTTGAGCTCTGTACTGGTGCAGTGCTTGAAGCAACACTGGACCCGGCACCGGGCCCTGAAGAATCATGGCGTTCCCAAATGGACTCCATGACGGCTCTGAGCCTTGAAGGTTATCGAAGTATAGTGCGTGAAGACCCAATGTTTGTGCCTTATTTCCGTGCGGCCACACCAGAGCAGGAGTTGGCTAAGTTACCACTGGGATCACGCCCTGCAAAACGCCGCCAGGATGGTGGGGTGGAGAGTTTGCGCGCTATTCCGTGGATCTTTGCGTGGACCCAGATTCGTTTGATGCTACCAGCATGGCTGGGGAGTGATCAGGCTTTGCAAGCAGCATTAAATGACAGCAGCGCACCGCTGGTGAAAGAGATGTACCAGCGCTGGCCGTTCTTTAAATCCACTATCGATATGCTTGAGATGGTACTGGCAAAGAGTGATCGTAAGCTTTCTGCATACTACGATGAACGTTTGGTATCACAGGAGCTGGGTATACTCGGTTCCAGCCTGCGTGAGCGCCTGGGTAATATGGTTGGTTTGATTAACGAGATCAAAGGTCAGGATGGTCTCCTTAAAGATCATTCGGTTATCCGCCAATCCATTGATGTACGTAACCCTTATATAGATCCACTGCACTTCTTGCAGGCAGAGTTGTTACACAGGGACAGAAACCAGCCGGATCAGCGTCTGGAACAGGCTCTGATGGTCACTATGGCTGGTATCTCAGCCGGTATGCGCAATACGGGCTAAAGAGCCTGAGAACTGAGCAGTCAAATCAATCGGGAGCTGATTACAGCTCCCACAACCTTGAATTCAAGGGCTGCATTGCGTAGTCTCGATCTTTCACTGTAAAGGGTGTGCCGGACTTAAGTTGTGTATTGGTAGTGCTAATGTCGAATTGTTCAGCTTGGTTAGCATGCTATTGTCCGGCATAAGTATTTTTTCGTATCAGATTCAGCATTGCTGAGAGCCGCTGTCATAACGGCAGGATCAGCAAAGCAACAGATTTTTCAAAATTTTAAACTTTTTAAATTAGGAGTCTCCTGTATGCGTATTATCCTTCTGGGCGCACCAGGCGCAGGTAAAGGTACTCAGGCGCAGTACATCACAGAAAAATATAGCATTCCTCAGATCTCTACTGGCGACATGCTACGTGCTGCAGTTAAAGCCGGTACCCCACTGGGCGTGAAAGCCAAAGAAGTAATGGACGCAGGCCAGCTGGTTTCCGATGAGATCATCATCGGTCTGGTTAAAGAGCGTATTGCTGAAGCTGATTGTGAAAACGGTTTCCTGTTCGACGGTTTCCCACGCACTATCCCTCAGGCTGATGCCCTGAAAGATGCTGGCGTTAAAATCGATGCCGTTGTTGAGATCGACGTTGCTGACGAAGAGATCGTTAAGCGTATGGCGGGTCGTCGTGTACACCCAGGTTCTGGTCGTACTTACCACGTTGTATTCAATCCACCTAAGGTTGAAGGCAAAGACGACGTAACAGGTGAAGATCTGGTTCAGCGTGCTGATGACGCTGAAGAGACAGTACGTGACCGTCTGAACGTATACCATGACCAGACTGCACCACTGATCACTTACTACAAAGGCTGGGCTGAAGAAGATGCAGCTGCTGCACCAGCGTACGTTTACGTACCAGGTGTGGGTTCTGTAGAAGATATCCGTGACGGCGTATTTGCAGGTCTGGAAAAAGCTTAAGCTTGTCCTGATCTGAAGCTAGCAAAAAACCGTACCTCCCGGGTGCGGTTTTTTTGTGCCTGAAATCTCCTACTGTATAGGCTTTTGATACAAGTTTCGGGATAATGAGTGGTTCCAGTTTAAGGATTAAGTAGTAATGACAGAATCGGGAAAAACAGCGGTTGTATTGGTGAATCTGGGTACACCAGATAAAGCAGAGCCAGGTGCTGTAAAACGTTATCTCAGGGAATTCCTATCCGACAGTCGAGTGGTCGAAGGTAAAGGCCTGCGTCGCCTGTTATGGTTGTCGGTGCTGAACGGCATCATCCTGAACGTGCGTCCCGGTAAAGTGGCCAAAGCCTACGCCAGTATCTGGGAGGATGACTCCCCAATGCGTAAGATTCTGGATAAACAGGTCGCGGAGCTGCAAGTGATGCTCCAACATGAGTGCAACGAACATGCCCCAGATGTCTATGCGGCGATGACCTATGGCAACCCAGGCCTAACTCCACTGCTGGAAAAACTCTCAAACAGTCATTACGAAAAGGTACTTCTGGTACCTATGTACCCGCAGTATTCAGCAACGACAACGGCACCGGTTTATGATCAGGTGGCTAAGTTCCAGCTAAAACAGCGAAAAGTGCTGGATATCCGTATTGTGAACTCCTACTTTGACCATCCGAAATACGTTGAAGTATTGGCAAACCAGATCCGAGGTTTCCGTGAAGAGCAGGGTCAAGCAGATAAACTGATTCTCTCTTATCATGGCATTCCCAAAGAGTACTTCGATAAAGGTGATCCCTATCCGGCTCAGTGCCACAAAACCTCTGAGTTGCTGGCAGCCGAGCTTGGCCTTGCAGAAAGTGAATGGATGACTACCTTTCAGTCCCGCTTCGGTCCTGCGGAATGGATGCAGCCTTATACAGATAAGACTCTGGAATCCCTGCCGGAAAAAGGCATCAAATCGGTACAGATTACCTGCCCGGCGTTTTCAGCAGATTGTCTGGAAACCCTCGAAGAGATCGCCATTGAAAACCGCGAAGTCTTTGAGGAAGCGGGTGGTGAATCTTACAAATATATTCCTGCCCTGAATGCGGAACCCGGCTTTATTCAACTGTTGGCAACGCTGGTTAAAGAACAAGCCGGCGATTGGGTTGGAGCACGTTAGGATGAAATTTGAGCCCCTGTTCGGCCATCACGCAGTTAATACAGCTCTGAAAAAAGATGCCGAGCGTATCCAGCGTATCCTGATTATGAAAGGTCGCCGCGACGAGCGTATGCAAAAGCTGGTGGACAAAGCGACCCAGCTGAAGATTCAGATTGAAGTCGCAACCAAACGTGATCTGGACGAGCTGGTGGAAGGTGCTTCCCATCAGGGTGTAGTAGCCTTGTGTAAACCGATCCAGACCTATAACGAGAAGTATCTTGATCAACTGCTGGATAACCTCGAAGAACAACCTTTCCTTCTGGTGTTGGACGGTGTAACTGATCCTCACAATTTAGGCGCCTGCCTGCGAACAGCGGATGCTGCGGGTATACAGGCGGTAATTGCTCCTAAAGACAAATCCGCACCGCTTAATGCCACCGCAGCTAAAGTTGCGTGTGGTGCAGCAGAAGCAGTGCCATATGTGCTGGTGACTAATCTCGCCCGAGCACTGAAAAACCTACAAGACCGTGGTATCTGGATTACCGGCACCGCTGGTGAAACCGATCAGGAAATCTATCAGTCGAATCTAACCGGCCCAATGGCCTTGGTGATGGGTGCTGAAGGCCAGGGTATGCGCCGTCTGACCCGCGAAAACTGCGACCAGTTGGTGAAGATCCCAATGGCCGGTGAAGTCAGCAGCCTTAACGTATCAGTGGCAACGGGTGTATGCCTGTTTGAAGCAGTTAGGCAGCGTAACTCGCAGTAAAATTGGGTTGCGCTTTAGCTACTAAGTTGGGTACAAGCTTCCGAAATTGGACCATGAATAATCGCTCTGAGGTGCTGGAACTCCCCAGGTCTGAGTTTGAGGTGATCTGGCTTTTCAGCATTTCTGCTTTCTAATTCCTGATATATGAGTTGTGAGCTTTCCAGAACTCTTTGGCACATCTGACTGATATCTTTAAGGATATTTTTCTCTGCACCTACTCGCATCTGCTTGGCAACATCCAGCAGGGTTGTGATCGTAACATCGCCAAACTTCTTAACCCCTGCTAACTCAGAAACCATATGCGTATCCATCCAGTTGGCTTGAGTGGTTGCGTAAGAGGTGGTGTTTAACAGATCATAGTGAGGAGTCATTTCCAAACCTTCCTTCCCAGTAAAGAAGCTCAGGTTCTTCAAGTGAGCATCCGCATTACCTGTAATAAAGTTAAAAACTATCCAGTTAAAAATTTGTCGTCGGGTACGGGCTGGCTGTGCGCACTTATCGGCCAGTATAATCAGGTTTCCGACGGTACACTTGTCATACTTGCTTTCCGGTGCCAGCAATAGCAATTGGCAACCATCAATCGCATGCCGTCTGTGAGTTACATCCTTGGCACTATCAGAACTAGCACGGTCAAATCGCTCCACGATATAAACAGCCTCGGGTATGTGCAGAGTGTAAACTTCGGGTACATCAAGCCCAGCTTTTTTTGCCAAACTCATTATAAAAAACTCATTTAGAGCGCTATGGGGATAATGCTCCGTATCATTATGGTCGGGCTTTAATATATGGGTTGATGCAGTACTGCCAACGGGTTCTGAAATTTCCCCGGAGTCAGGTGAATAACAAACCGGAAGTTTATGCCGTGCCCCAGCCAGTGACATTCGCTTGGGCGCGTCACTGTTCAGAGAAATTTGGGGCAGGTTATTAATGCGGGTTGAAAGCGCTTCATAACTTAACGCCTGTTTTTCAATTAAGCTATCAGGTTTCGTCCCCTCTGGTAATAACGTGATCGCACCTGCGGATTCCGCACCATAATATGCGAGCAGCGCAAACCGGTCTGAAACATCTATTCCCGCATCAGAAGCCATAAGCCTGCGCGCGGCTTCTTCT
>JASBRM010000151.1 GCA_030149405.1 Neptuniibacter sp.
ATTGTCGTCTCAACGGCGACTGTTGCGTTACAGGAACAGCTAATACTCAAAGATTTGCCGCAACTTATCAGTGATGCTGGTATTAATCTAACCTACGGTCTTGCAAAGGGCAGGGGTCGGTATTTTTGTGTGTCCAGCGCGGAGAAGGCTTTAGAGCAACAAAATGAATTAGGTCAGATTGCCTTATATGAAGATGAAGTCGCCCAAAAATTAGGGCAGGTGCAGATCGAAGAGATTAAGTCCCTGTTGGAAGAATATGCATCAGGGCAATGGGATGGAGACAGGGATGCGCTTGCAACCACAGTTTCAGACCCTATCTGGCGATTAAGTACCAGTGATCACCTTCAATGCACTAATCGCCGATGCAGTAATTTCTCTATTTGTCCTTTCTTTAAAGCACGCCAAGAATTGGAAAAGTGGGACCTGGTAGTTGCAAACCATGATCTGGTATTAGCTGACCTCTCTTTAGGCGGCGGTGCAATTCTGCCGGCTCCGGAAGATACAATTTATATCTTTGATGAGGGACATCACCTGGGTGCAAAAACAACCGGGCACTTCTCATACAGTATGCGGGTGAAATCCAGTCAAAGATGGTTAGGGAAAGCTTCGCGAACCTTAAATAAGCTTCTGAATGACGCTGCTGATCATGTTGTGCTGCGATCTTTTATCGAAAAAATGGCCACACCCGTTTCTGAGATGGAAGAGTCGCTAACTGAACTTAATCAGCTATTGCAACAGTTGTTACAGGACCGTCTGGATAAAACTGATCGTTACCGCTTTGCACAAGGTGTTGTACCTGAACAGATGCAGCTGTTAATGCATGACTTTGCCGCTTCTGCAGAGAGGGTAGTGTTAAAGCTTGAGCAAATCGTTGATCTGTTGAAAGAAGCTATGGATGGCGAGATTGCTGATCTTCCGAAAGAAACAGGCGAACTTTGGTATCCTCAAATCGGTATTCTGCTCTCCCGTGTACAGTCGATGTACTGGCTTGCCCGGTCTTATTCTATTCCCGACTCTGAGGGTAAATTACCCACCGCTCGCTGGATAAAGCGCGTTGATGGTAATGATGGGATTGATCTGGAATGTCAAAGCAGCCCTGTTTCAGCTGCTGAGACGCTTCAGGAGCACCTGTGGCAACACTGTTACGGAGCTGTAATCACATCTGCAACTTTAACTGCGGTAGGGCGTTTTGACCGCTTATATTCAGATCTGGGCTTGCCTCAGGATAGCCCTTGCTCTATCCATATGAGCCCCTTTGATTATGAAAAAAATGCAGAGTTGGTTGTGCCTGCGATGCGTTCGGATCCTAGTAATCAAGAGATGCATAATCAGGAATTGTATGAATTGCTTTTGAAATTACTGCCCGATGAAAGATCCTGTCTGGTCTTATTCAGTTCCTGGAAACAGATGCGGTATGTTCTTGAGCTGATGCCTGATAAGATGGTCGCCGAGATTTTGGTTCAGGGTGAACTGGCAAAACATGAAATTTTGCGCAGACACCGTGAACGTATTGATAATAAACAGTCGAGTATTATCTTTGGCCTGGCTTCGTTTGCTGAAGGTGTAGATCTGCCCGGCGATTACTTAACCCATGTTGTAATTGCTAAATTGCCATTCAGTGTGCCTGATGATCCGGTTGATGCTACATACACAGAATGGATTGAAACGCAGGGAAGAAACAGTTTTGAGGAATGGGTGATTCCTATGACTTCAATGCGTTTAACTCAGGCTACAGGTCGGTTACTTAGAACTGAAAACGATCACGGCAAAATAACCTTGCTGGATCGACGCTGTATAACCCGTCGCTATGGTAAACAGCTTTTGGCTGCTCTACCGCCGTATCGGCGTAATTTTTCTTAGGAAGTATTGCTTTGAGTATTGAAAACAAAGTGGAAACGTCAGAAGTAAATAAAAATAAATCGAGTTCTTCGCGTAAACCGCAACGGCGTCGTCGTTACTCCAATCGCAAGAATACACCTTGGAATCCAGCTGATTTTGTTGTTCCTGAAGCTGAGGGAAAAACCAGATTCCACGATTTCAATCTTCCTGACAATGTGATGAGAGCTCTGGCCGATCTGAAGTTCCAGTATTCGACTGAGATTCAGGCGGAAACTATTCCAGCGGCGTTGGAAGGCAAAGATATTATTGGCAAGGCCCAGACGGGTACGGGCAAAACTGCTGCTTTTCTTCTGGGCATAGTAACTGATCTTATCGATTATCCGTTGGATGAAAAGCTAAACCTTGGCGAGCCGCGTGCGCTGATCGTTGCGCCAACCCGAGAGCTTGCGCTTCAAATTGCTGAGGATGCTAAGGGTTTGGCTAAGTACACCAACCTGCATATTGTCAGTCTTGTTGGTGGAATGGATTATGAAAAGCAACGTCAGAAACTGAAAAAGAAACCCGTGGACATTCTGGTGGCTACACCGGGGCGTTTGATTGACTTCATTAATCGTAAAGATGTTGATCTCTGGAACGTTGAAGTACTTGTCCTTGATGAAGCCGATCGTATGTTGAGCATGGGCTTTATCCCTGATGTGAGGACTATTGTCCGTAATACACCACGTAAAGGTACTGACAGACAGACGCTGCTATACAGTGCAACCTTCACTGAAGACATCCTAAATCTTGCGGAACAATGGACGCTGAATGCCGTAAAGATTGAAATTGCACCTCAGATAAAAACAACGGATAACGTCACCCAGCAGGTTTACCTGGTTTCTGGTGAAGAGAAGTACCGTCTGTTGCGTAATTACATGGATAAGGATCATGCTGAGAAGGTTATTGTATTCGGCAACCGTCGAGATGAAACCAGAAAACTAGCGGATCGTCTGACAAAAGATGGAATCAAAGCGGCACTGATGTCTGGTGAAATTGCGCAGCAGAAACGCGTAAGAACACTGGAAGATTTCCGAAGCGGAAAAATTCAGGTGCTTGTTGCGACGGATGTTGCGGGTCGTGGGATCCATATCGATGGTGTGACCCATGTCTTTAACTACCAACTGCCTGAAGATCCGGACGATTATGTTCACCGTATTGGCCGTACTGGCCGAGCGGGTGCAACGGGTACTTCAATCTGTTTCGCGTGTGAAGATGATTCGTTCCTGATCCCAGAGATTGAGGCTGAAACGGGTGTAAAACTGGAGTGTGTTCATCCAGATCCAGAATTACTGAAGGAACCAGAACTACATCAGCCTTCAGAAGAAAAAAATGAAACTGAAGAAGTAGAAAAACAAGAAACAGCAGAAACAGATTCTGTTGTGGAAGAAGTGGAAACAAATGAGCAACCAGGATCGACACAAAACTAAACGGCTGGCTAATATTGTAGGAGTGGTTTTCAGTGCTGTGATTGCTGCGCTGGGGGTTGCCGGGTTCCAAAGAACCAGCGATCCGCTCCAGCTATTGCTGTTCCTGTTCCTCGCAGTGTTAGGTTACCTGATCGTTATCTTTCTATTTAAAGGCGTCAATAAAATATTGGACAGCCTGGACGATTCTTCAAAACAGTAGAGTGTTTTTTCGGGGATTATATGTCTGTTGTGAACAAGGTCGCCGTCCTGGGGGGCGGTAGTTTCGGTACTGTTATCGCAAACATCGTTGCTGAAAACGGCTATTCCGTTAGCTTATGGTTGCGTGATCCGGCCAGAGCCGAACAGCTGAACCAAACTCATGAAAACAGCCGTTATCTACCTGATTATAAGCTTTCGCAAAATCTGATTGCTTCTAGCTGCATAGAAAACGTGCTCAAAGATGCCGATCTTGTCTTTGTTTCTATACCCAGCCAGTCGTTCAGGCAGGTTATACAGCTGGCGAAACCATTCCTGAAATCAGACCAGATGTTAGTCAGCACCACTAAAGGTATTGAAGCGCAAACCTTTAGCTTAATGAGCGAAATCATCAGAGAGGAATTACCTCAGGCGCGAGTTGGTGTTTTGAGTGGTCCTAACTTAGCTAAAGAAGTGGCTGCTCATCACCTAACTGCAACAGTCATCGCCAGTGATGATGCGGAGTTAAGAAGCTCAGTACAGAGCATTCTGCATTCAAGCTATTTCAGAGTTTATGCAAGTTCAGACACTTATGGTGTAGAACTTGGCGGTACCCTCAAAAATATTTATGCGATTGCTGCGGGCCTGAGTTCAGCCTTAGGTATGGGCGAAAACACCAAGAGCATGCTGATGACCCGAAGCTTGGCTGAGATGAGCCGTTTCGCTGTCTGCATGGGGGCTAATCCCATGACGTTTATTGGCCTTGCCGGTGTTGGTGATTTAATCGTGACCTGTATGTCGCCATTGAGCAGAAACTACAGAGTGGGTTATGCCTTAGGTGAAGGCAAATCTCTGGAGCAAGCTGTTGAGGCATTAGGGCAGGTTGCTGAAGGTGTTAATACAATTAAACACGTGCGAGAGAAAGCTGCAGAAATGCAGGTCTATATGCCGTTGGTTGCAGGTTTATACGAGGTGGTCTTCAATAACGCCCCGGTGGCCGATGTAGTGAAGATGCTCATGATGAACGAACAGAGTACAGATGTGGAGTTTGTGCTGCCAAGGGGTGAGTGATGAAATTTTATCTGATGCGGCATGGTGAAGCTGAAATCTATGCTCTATCGGATAAGGCTCGGCAGCTGACCGATCATGGAGCACAACAAGTTCAAGAACGAATTAACACCCTAAAAGCATCTCTTTCCAACATAGATTGTATTATTCATAGCCCATATGTCAGAACAACTCAGACTGCCAAAATAGCTGCTGATATTTTAAATATTACAAATGTGAGCAGCTCAGCTTTATGGGTTCCAAATGCAGATCCATTATGCGCTCTCGAATCTATAGAAGCGTTTGTTGAAAACACACCTTTATTTATTACTCACATGCCTTTAGTCGCTTTAGTTGAAGCGCATTGTGTTGGTGAAAAAAATTACCCAATGTCTTTTGAATGCTGCGAAGTATCAGTACTGGATGCAGAGTGGCCAGCTGCTGGACTGGGTACATTCAAAAGACTTTAGTTAGGGATGATTTG
>JASBRM010000102.1 GCA_030149405.1 Neptuniibacter sp.
AACTTATTTTCTAGTCACCAGCATTTCTAATTTCTTACTCATACGGTCAGTGCGTTCCTGTTCTTTACGCTTTTCCTGACGCGCCTTGTTGATCTCTTTGAGCTTTTGCTTAGCGTAATCAGATTCTTCCTTAGTTACCTGACCTGCTGCCTCACCATTGATGTCTACACGGTCAACACCTTCGCGTAGTGAGCGGTAGTAGTTCAACGAGCGCACATAGCTTGCCAAAGCTCTTTTGATTTTGTTCTTGGACACTTTATCGTCCGCAATCAGGTCTTCCTGAATGCCAATTTTCAGAGGTCTGACATTATTACGGTCAAAGGTTTTTGGGTATGCCTCCAGCAACAGCTGCAGTGCTGCCATGTTTGCAGCGCGGTTTTTTGATTTCGCCTTTGGCGTTGTGGTTGCTACGTCATTCACCTTGTTCAGCCTCTTACCAGGGTCCTAACAACTATCAACGTTGTTACTCTTTTGTTCCCGGGATTTAATTCATATACCCTGATCAAAAATCAGGTTACTCGCCTTTACGGATATAATATCCGTACAATTCTTCAGTTTCATACTTCGAAACAAGTTCGTGTCCCAGAAAGGTACAAAATTTTGGGATGTCCCTTTGTGTCGAAGGATCTGTTGCCAAGACATGCAGAATTTCACCCGCTTCCATTTCACGGACACGGTTGTGCAGCATCATAACCGGCTCAGGGCAATGCAACCCCTGAGCGTCAAGAATATGGTCTGCGGTAATATCTTTCATCATACATCTCTTGCAGAAAGGCGCGTATTGTCTCAAATTACCAACTGTAGAAAAAGGGATTTTACGCCCAAAACAAGAACAAAAGTCGCATTTATTTTAGAATTGCACCATCCTAATAAGTGGATGAGTTATCTATAAGGGGAGTTACTGATGATTCGAGTATTGATTGAACGCCATGTTGCTGAAGATCTCATTGGACACTATGAGAAAGCAGCAAGAGACACTTTGCAGTTGGCGATGGGGGCACATGGATTTATCTCTGGAGAAGTCCTGAAAAACGCCTACGATCCTAATCATCGTTTGGTTGTCGCTACATACAGAACTTTACAGGACTGGCAACGCTGGGCCAGTTCCCCAGAAAGAAAAGAGATGATGGAAGCTCTGGGCCCTATGCTTGAGACTGAAGAAAAAGTAACTATTTACGAACACTAAACACCCAACCTGTCGCTTCAACCCTTGTTAGCTTCCAAGGCTATAACAAACGCAAGTGACAGGTTATTTCCTCTCTGTCATGATACAAGTGCTTTGCAGATAGTTCATACGCAAGGCCTTCCTGCATAAACTGCTCCGCAAACAGATTCAGGCATGCGATCACTTCCTGATACCGCTGTTTCATAGGCAGTTTCAAATTAAAAATAGCTTCATTGCACCAGCCATTTTTAACCCAGGTCACAGCCATTTGTGCCGTTTTAACCGGCTTATCAACGACATCGCACACCATCAGATGCACAGGTTCTGGGGGTTGATAGCGATAAGCATCTTCCTGTACGTGGGTCACTTGACCTGATTCCATTAGGTCATCGTTCATTGGCCCGTTATCGACAGCGGTGACAAACATACTTCTCTGAACCAGCTGCCAGGTCCAGCCGCCCGGTGCAGCACCCAGATCCACCGCTTTAGCACTGAAAGGCAAACGCTGATCCCAATCTTTTTTCGGAATAAACCAATGCCAGGCTTCCTCGAGTTTTAATGTCGAACGACTTGGGGCGGATTTAGGGAACTTTAAACGTGGGATACCCAATGGCCATGGAGCCGAATTATTGACTGGCGCATACCCCAGGTAAATTTCAGTTCCAGAAAGTACAAAGAGAAACATCCGTAGCGAAGATTGCGTTACTTTGGATTGTAGTTGTTTACTCTGACGCAGTTTTTGCGAAAGCGCCGAGGAAAACTTACGCGAAAATGTCGCGAGCTCCCGCCCGTCGGTGGTATCGGCATATTCTGCCCATAGATCCGCACAGCTTGGAAAATCATCAAGATAGGTTTGAATCTGCGAGATCCTATCCCCCTGCTCCAGCAAAAGTAAATCACCGCACACCATCCACTGACGGATAAAAATAAGAGTATTAAAATTAACCAGATCTATCGCTTTCTCAGCATCGCCAGGTTGCTGCAATATAAACAATACATAACCATCTCCAAGATTTAATTTACAGTAACCATAAATACCCACATTGGCACACTGATCTGTAATCTCTGCGGCAGCTTCTTTTTCAAAGCCTGAACGACATTGCAACAACAAGCGATTAAAATAACTCAACGGATCCTTTCTCCTATTAGCCGGACAGCAGTACTCAGATGCTCTTCCTGAGTAAAGCCTGAGGATTTTCTAGGTTTTAAATCATGATTTCCATCTTCCAGCCAATGAACTTGCACATTTTCTGACAAATCATAGTTTTTTACTTCTTCAATATTACCCATAGCATCACGACTGCCCTGAAAGATATGAACGGGGGCAGCCATCTCTTTTAGATGCTCTACGCGCAGATTTTCTGGTTTACCCGGCGGATGAAAGGGATATCCAAATACAAAGACCGCGGAAACATTTTTATTCCCTGCCAGCATGGTTGCAATTCTGCCACCCATAGATTTTCCCGCTAAAAATAATGGCACCGAACCACCAGCATACTCAGAGATCATTTCTTCAAAATATGAAATAAGTACTGGTGCACGATCTGGAGGCCTTTTCTTTCCATCCAATCGCCTTTTTTGCATATAAGGAAATTCAAACCGAATCACCTCCAGCCCCTGATCAGCTAATTGCTCACTGACATCTGCCATAAACTCACTATCCATTGGAGCGCCTGCCCCATGAGCAAAAATAACCCTACCTTTTACAGGTTTTCCATTAATTAACACGGAGTTACCTCTCTAAACCGCTAACTGGACAAAAACTGCACAAAACCAAACTTGATTTACGTCAACTAAACGAATGATAAGAAAAAAAAATTTGTGCCTAAACTTAGACTCAAGTCAAAGAAAAAGGCCTATATAACCAATCGAAATATATTTAACAGAAAAACAAATAACGATTTAGTCTTTTATATTCAGCTAGTTACGCAACATAATACTCCATTAGTACCAACAACATAAGACCAATGTCGACCTGTGACACCTGCGACAAAATGCCTCATAGAGGCCCCCAAATGCATTGAAAACAGGCGCCTATTCCAAGATAATTGCCAGCGAAAATCTAAATTTCCTTAAATAGCTTGTTGATGAGAGCCTGACATGAGCACAGCAACTGAACACCCCACATACAACTATAAAGTGGTGCGCCAGTTTGCCATCATGACAGTTATTTGGGGTATCGTCGGTATGACCGTCGGTGTCCTAATAGCTGCACAGCTGGTATGGCCTGCACTGAACTTTGATACTGCGTGGTTGACCTATGGTCGTCTACGTCCACTGCATACCAATGCGGTTATCTTCGCATTTGGCGGATGCGCACTATTCGCAACGTCTTACTACGTTGTTCAACGTACGAGCCGGGTTCGCCTGTTTTCAGACGGCCTAGCAGCATTCACATTCTGGGGCTGGCAGGCAGTTATTCTGGCGGCAGCAATCACTCTGCCTCTGGGTCTGACTTCTTCTAAAGAATATGCAGAACTGGAATGGCCTATCGACCTACTGATCACTGTTGTGTGGGTTTCTTATGCCATCGTATTCCTGGGTACTGTGAAGATGCGTAAAACATCTCACATCTACGTAGGTAACTGGTTCTACATGGCTTTCATCATTACGGTTGCAGTTCTGCACATCGTAAACAGCATGGCTATCCCTGTTTCAATGTGGAAATCATACTCAATCTACCCAGGTACTGTTGATGCAATGGTGCAGTGGTGGTACGGCCATAACGCGGTAGGTTTCTTCCTGACTGCGGGCTTCCTGGGCATGATGTACTACTTCGTTCCTAAGCAGGCTGAGCGTCCAATTTACTCTTACCGTCTGTCTATCGTGCACTTCTGGGCACTGATCGCGACATACATGTGGGCTGGTGGTCACCACCTGCACTACACAGCACTGCCTGACTGGACTCAGTCTGTAGCAATGGTTATGTCCCTGATCCTGCTGGCTCCATCTTGGGGTGGTATGATCAACGGTATGATGACTCTGTCTGGCGCATGGCACAAACTGCGTACTGACCCTGTTCTTCGCTTCCTGGTTGTTTCCCTGTCTTTCTACGGTATGTCTACGTTCGAAGGCCCAATGATGTCCATCAAGACAGTAAACGCTCTGTCTCACTACACTGACTGGACTGTTGGCCACGTACACGCAGGTGCACTTGGTTGGGTAGCAATGATCTCTATCGGTGCTGTTTACCACATGATCCCACGCCTGTTCGGTAAAGCTCAGATGTACAGCGTTGGTCTGATCAACACTCACTTCTGGCTGGCAACAGTTGGTACTGTACTTTACATCTGCGCGATGTGGGTTAACGGTATCCTGCAGGGTCTGATGTGGCGTGCAGTAAACGAAGACGGTACACTGACTTACAGCTTTGTTGAAGCCCTGGAAGCATCTCACCCAGGTTACTTCGTTCGTTGGTTGGGCGGCATGTTCTTCCTGACTGGTATGGTTCTGATGGCCTACAACACTTGGCAGACTGTTCGTAAAGGCAGCTCTGCACCAGAAGCTGAAGCTTCTGCACAAGCAGCATAAGGTCGGGGAGCAAATAAAATGATCAAACACGAAACGATTGAAAAGAACATTGGCCTTATGATCCTGCTGATCATCATTGTGATCAGTGGTGGTGGCTTAGCGGAAATCGTTCCACTGTTCTTCTCGTCCTCAACGACTAAACCGATTGAAGGCCTGCGTACTTATACTCCTCTGGAGTTTGAAGGTCGCGATATCTACATCCGTGAAGGTTGTAACACTTGCCACAGCCAGATGATCCGTCCTTTCCGTGCAGAAACGGAACGTTACGGTCACTTCTCTACTGCGAATGAGCACGTTTATGAGTACCCATTCCTGTGGGGTTCTAAACGTACTGGTCCAGACCTGGCACGTGTAGGCGGTCGTTACTCTGATGACTGGCACCGCGCTCACTTGTACAACCCTCGTGACGTTGTACCTGAGTCTAAGATGCCTTCTTACCCTTGGTTGTTCGAGAACAAGCTTTCCGGCAAAGACACTGCTAAGAAGCTGACAGCTCAACAGACTCTGGGCGTTCCGTTCACTGACGAAACTATCGCCGGTGCAGCTGAAGCCGTACAGGGTAAGTATGAGATCGATGCTCTGGTAGCCTACTTGCAGGCGCTGGGTAAAATGCATACTCAATACAACAACAAGCGGTAGTAACGCGTGAGTTACGAAGTTTATGGTCCGTATATTCCGGTAGTGATGCTGGTCACATTTATAGCCTTGTTTATCTGGGTGCTTAACCCTAAAAACAAAGCCAAATATGACGAAGCAGCCAACATGCCTCTTCAGGAAGATGATGATGAGCCAGCCGTGAATAGCGAGATCAATAACGGGAGAAAAGAAAAATGAGTGCTTTTTGGAGCGCGTGGGTAACGGTTATTACCCTAGCAGTAATCCTTGGTTGTACTTGGTTGCTACTTGCTACTCGTAAGAGCCAGCCACACCAGGACACTACTGAAGAAACTTTAGGCCATGAGTTTGATGGCATTGAAGAGTACGACAACCCACTGCCAAAGTGGTGGTTCCAGATGTTTATCGGAACTGTGATCTTCGGTCTGGCTTACCTGACCCTTTATCCAGGTTTCGGTAACTTCCAGGGCCTTCTGGGCTGGTCTTCTACAGGTCAGTGGGAAGACGAAATGAAGCACGCTGAAGAAACCTACAAGCCTGTTTTCGCAAAATATGCAGCACTGCCTGTTGAAGAGTTGGTTTCCAACCCTGAAAACGAAAATGGTCTGAAAATGGGTCAGCGTATGTTCGCTAACAACTGCTCACTGTGTCACGGCACAGCGGCAACTGGCGCACACGGCTTCCCTAACCTGACTGACGCTGACTGGCTGTACGGCGGCGATGCTGCGACTATCAAAGCATCTATCGCAAACGGCCGTAGTGGTGCAATGCCTCCTTGGGGTGCTGTACTGGGTGAAGAAGGCGTACGTGACGTAACTAACTACGTACTGTCTCTGAGCGGTGCTGAATCAGATGCTGAAGCAGCTGCTCGCGGCCAGACTCAGTTCCAGGCTCTGTGTACTGCATGTCACGGTGCTGACGGTAAAGGCCTGCCAATTCTGGGCGCGCCTAACCTGACTGATGACGTTTGGTTGTACGGTGGTTCCTTTGAGAAGGTTGCTCACTCAATCCGCAACGGTCGTGCCGGTGTAATGCCAGCGCATAAAGACCTGCTGAGTGATGAGAAAATTCACCTGATCACAGCATACGTATACAGCCTGTCTAATAAATAAAGGCTTATACTGAAAAAATAAAAGGCGGTATGATACAGATCATATCGCCTTTTTTTGTGCTTCCCTATTATAATATTCAATTCTTCTAATAAACCATTCGAAACATGTGGTTATAATAGATAAGTCGACTTAAATATCACTGGTGAGCAACAGTATGAGTCAGATTCCGGTACAAGATGTAACTCCTAAGTCCAAGAAAGGACAAACTGAAAATTTTGACCTGTATGCAAAACGTGAGCATATCTACGTTAAGAACTACACAGGCATTTTCAAAAAATTCCGTCAGATCAGTAGCTTCATCATGCTACTCATGTTCTTCGGCTTCTCCTGGTTAACCTGGGATGGCCGTCAGGCGGTACTATTCGACCTACCAAATAGACAGTTCCATGTATTTGGCATGACGTTCTGGCCACAGGATTTCATGTTACTTTCCTGGCTTCTGATTATTCTGGCTTTTGCCCTCTTCTTCTTCACAGTATTTGCTGGCCGCTTATGGTGTGGTTATGCCTGCCCTCAGTTCGTGTGGACCTGGATCTACATCTGGATCGAAAACCATACTGAAGGCGACCGCAATGCCCGAATGAAGCTGGACAAGCAAAAAGGCTGGAGCTCAGAGAAACTCCGTAAAAAAGGAATGAAACATTTTTTGTGGGTAGTCTTCTCAATCGCCTCAGCAGTTGCCTTTGTTGGATATTTCACCCCTATTCGTGAGCTCATTCCTAGCCTGTTTGCTGCCGAGCTGGGCCCTTGGGAATTCTGGTGGATTGGATTTATCGCGGT
>JASBRM010000159.1 GCA_030149405.1 Neptuniibacter sp.
GTTGTCGCTTTCAATGCAGGTAATTTGAAGCCAGTTGCACTCATTATGAGAGAGGCTTATCCCGATGCCAAGATCATCATTGCAGGAGATAACGATAAGTCTGAGGTAGGACAAAAAGCAGCATCTAAAGCCGCGCTAGCCGTAGACGGGCAAATCAGCATACCTGAGTTTTCTTGGCAGGAGTCGGGTAGTGACTGGAATGACTACTGGATAAATCGGTTAGGTGAGGTGGCAGCATGAATGCTTTTGAAGCAAACCTAACTAGCCCGCTGCAAGAATCCATGGGTCAACCAGCACCAATCGCAACAAGAGTCCCTGACGTTATGCCCATGACATCAGAATTAATGCCTCCAGCTCTGAAAAACTGGCTTAAGGACATCAGTCACAGGATGCAAACGCCTGCCGATTTCGCCACTGTATCAGCGATCGTTGTGATAGGAAGTCTGATTGGCAGTGGCTGTGCGGTAAGACCTAAGCAGCATGATGATTGGGAAGTCATACCTAATGTATGGGGAGCGTGCATTGGTCGTCCATCTGTCGTACTGAAGTCACCAAGTATGGCTGAGACAATGCGAATACTGGACAAACTACAGGCCCAATATGGTGAGCAGTTTGAGCAGCAGATGGCCGAGTTTGAAGCCGATAATCTTTTTCATGAAGCAGCGTTAAAAGACATAGAGAAACGCCTTGTAAACGCTGCTAAAGGTAAAGGAAAAACAGGTGTTGTAGATAACGATGCCGCCGCAGCTATAAAGCAAGAATACGCTCAGATGAAAAATGCTGAGGTTCCATCGCCGTCTCGTAGGCTCTTCAAAACCAATGAAACCAGTATTCAGTCGATGACGGTTTTACAGAATCAAAATGAGCGTGGTTTGTTGGTATTTCGCGATGAGCTGACAGGGTTGTTGACTCGTTGGGACCGGGATGATCATGCTGACGAGCGGGCATACTATCTGGAAGGGTGGAACGGCGACGGGAGTTATACCGACATGAAAATCGGTCGGGGATTAACAGATGCCAAGAATATCTGTATTAGCGTGCTGGGAGGGATTCAACCGGATAAGCTGAAACGATACCTCTACCAGGCTATGAAAGGGAACAATGATGGGCTGGTACAACGCTTACAGCTCGCCGTTTATCCTGATATTCCAAAGGATTGGGTTTTGGTTGATACCAAGCCAAACAAGCAAGAAAAGCAGCGAACATTTGATCTCGTAGCAAGATTAGCCGAGATGGATTTTTGCGAATATGGAGCAAGTCTTGGTGAGTATGATGAGCGTCCTTATTTTCGTTTTGACAGTAATGCTCAGAATCTTTTCAACGAATGGCTAACGCGGTTGCAGACGCAAAAAATACAAAATGAAGATAACCCGTTGATGTTGGAGCATCTTGGTAAGTATCGATCATTGATGCCAAGTCTGGCATTGATATTTCATTGCATTGAATTGGCTGATGACAAAGTCACAGGCAATATTTCTGTGTCTTCTGCAAAGTTAGCAATGGACTGGTGCGAGTATTTAGAGTCCCATGCCAGACGTTTGTATGCAGTCGCAGAGAGTCCGGAGCTTGAGGCAGCCGTTACCCTGTCCAAAAAGATTTTGCATGGGTCATTACCCACTCGGTTTACTGCAAAGGTGGTGTATGACAAGCAGTGGCATGGGTTAAAAGATCGTCAGCAAGTTGAGGCTGCGTGTGAAGTACTCATAGAGGAAAACTGGTTAACAATTGAAATGAAACCAATTGGAAAAATCGGAGGTAGGCCTCCTCTCCCCGAGTATATCGTCAATCCGGCGGTGCTGGTTTCTTAGGCATAGAACCAGCTAAACCAGCTAAAGGAGGTTTAGCCAGTTTAGCTGGTGGCTTATAGTCAATATTCATCGAAATTGATGAAGGTTTTGAATATTAAGTTATGCACTATTTCCTTAATGATTTCGGTAAAAAGTTGAGAAACCTATGGGTGGCTTAGGCAGTGGTAGAAGATGGCATTACGGTGCTAATGAGACAGTAGATGATTATCGAGAGCTTTCGATCAAGTCTCTGAATGATTCCGGCCTCATATCCTTAGGAAATTCATTTACACTCAACTGGCGGTGTGGCGAACAAAAGGTTGGCTCTATCAGAATCCTCGTAGAAGAGAACCGTCTCAGGCTCTCATATCGCCATCAAGTTACTGGTGGTGAGTGGGAGAGCATTAACTATCCGGTTCATCTATCCTGGTCTGATTGTCATTTTGGTGGGAAGCGGCCATGGTTCCTATGCCCGGTTAAAGGCTGCAACAAACGAGTGGCTAAACTCTATGGTGGCCGTGTGTTTGTGTGTCGGCACTGCCTTAACTTGGCATATCCAAGCCAAAAAGAAAACACAGATGATCGTCTATTGAGGCAAGCAAATAAGATAAGGGAAAGGCTCGGCTGGAGGCCAGGTATTCTCAATCCAAAGGGAGGAAAACCGAAGGGTATGCATTGGAGCACTTTTGAAAAGCTTGAAGCTGAGCACGATGACTTTCTAGAAAAGGCATGTATGAACTTAAATAAACAATTGGGTGCTTGGTTTTGAGGGGGGCGAGTATTTTTAACTACTGGTCATTTTTCGATATACCTCTTACCATCAGGTGTTCGAGTATAAACTTTCCCTGGGTTGGCAATCGACCACTTTTTGGCCTCTTCGAATGTTTCAAATACCTTCTTAGGGCCTGTTGATGATGACTGGTGATTCGGAATCGTTTGGCTCTCACTGAACACTGCTACTTTTGCTGAAGTTAGCCAAGTTCCTTTCTGTCCTTTTATGACTGACCGTCCCTTTTGATTCCATTCTTCGACCGTTAGATAACCTTTCTCGCGGAGTTCATATTCCCAGTCATTATTCCACGTTGGCGATTCCCATGGTGCAAAGTCAGCAGACATTCCTGCAGAGCCAAACGCATCTTCCCAGTCACCCATTTTCAAGTCCCTTTCTTCTATTACCTACATTATCAGAGCGGTCGATTTGTCCCTGATACACAATTGAATTTCAATTCTCTACATCGTTGTATGGGGGTAACCTTTCAAGTATTTCAGTGATCACACAATCTATAGGCGGAACGAAATAAAAGTGAGCTGCGTCGGGCTCTCCACGATAGTATCCGGCATTAGCTTCAATTTGTGCTTTTTGGATTGCTTCAACTCTTGCGTCAATTGCGAGTAATTCAACGGTTCCCTTTGGATAAAGTATTTCAATCCATTTTTTGAGTAATTCGAGACTTTCCTGATCGTGATGGCGCGTTGATAAGCCATATTTATTCCAAAGTGAATCAAGGGTTTTTTCTGGATTGCACTCATCTGATGAATTAATAGTACTTTCCTGACTAAGTGTTTTGATTGCTTGCTTGCACTGATGCTTTTGTTTCAGATAAGGCCAGATCTCCAAGCAATACATCAGAGGAGATATGACAATAACACAAAGGACAAACAGCCAAATTAGAGGGATTAGCGCTATCTGGAGAAGTTTTCCTTGAATTGTGGGTTTCCAGTCAATATCGAGTTGGTATAAATCGCTAAAGGTCATTTCTGGAGCATATTGAGGCAGCAATCTAGGATAATATTCCTCGAGTTTACGTTTCTGATGCTCCAGTTTTGCAAGTCTGCTGGATTGGATACATTCAAGTTCGTTTTTACTTAGCTTTCCTGCCATTGTTGAGCCTCCTTTCAATTTTTAGTAACGTTAAAGCTTCGAATTAACGACGTTTATCTATCAAGAGCTCAGATAACTCTAGTATCGTATTCGATGCACTCTGATAGGCTACTGAACCCTCTATACGGTAGAACTTCCCACCTCTTGAACTGCGCTTCCAGTAGATAGTGTCGATGTTTAAACAGGAGCATAAGTTTTTCATAATTCTCTCTAGCTTTTCATTTTGAGGAATATTCGTCCTCAATAATGAAGTTCCAAATGTGCCCGACTCAGTTCCTTTTTCTAACCTCACATGCATGGCAAACCCCTTTATGGCCTTCCCGTTGAGGCTCAAAATTATCATAGACTTTTACTAATGGAGTACCAAAGTCTGAATTTCTTCTGAAAATGGTTGGATGAGATCATATCGCGACGTGTCTTTAATAACTGCAAGATGATTAGTTTGTTAGTGCCTGTTTTACTTTATTTATGCCAGAGAATGAGATTGATTCAATCTCAAAATGTGCCCATTTAGACGGTAAGTTTAGGGTAAGGTTAAATAAAGAATGGCTTGATGGTGATTTTCAAGTTTCTTTATTTCGGCAGATGGAAAAGCAACGGTGGGGTATTGCATCCTCATCAGCAAGGCTCGCCATCAACTGGTGTAAGTAGCTTGAAAGTCATGCCCGACGTATTCATGTCATGACAGAAAGGCCAGATCGTGAGACAGCATTGATATTGTAGGGGAAGATAATGACGAATGGCCAATCATTTAAATTTACACAGCAACAGCTTGCAGAGATAAAACAACAAGCAATCATTCGGGTTAGAGCAAATAATTTAGAAAAGTTGTCATGGGATGCTGCATGGAGTGGTTGTTATCCGGAGGAACCAACAGAGCAACAAATTGAGCTAGAGTATGAAGCTCTCAAAGCTAAAGCATTCAGAATACTATCTGGTCAGGTAGATATTTCAGACGAGTATCCGAATATGTCAGAGCACTTAAGGATGATAGCCCTGGAAGACTGTAAGACATTCAATATATGGCCATAGATGGCAGTTATCGGGCACATGCGCGCATGCGCGCGAGGAACCTAGCTCACAAATATAGTGAAGTAAGGCTTCCTTTCCTTAAGTAGCCTGTTTGGAACATCCTGAGCAATTGAAAATAAATTCAGCAAGGTTAGTGTTAGATATGTATGTGAATGAAAAAAGTCATTCAATGATGGATTAATTTTTGTAGGTCCGCACATACCTTGATATGTGATATGCGATCATATTGATGTCAGACTCATTCAGCTTTTCACTACTATTGGCAATGAATGTTGGTAGTCCTTTAGGGTTTAGAACCCAAACATCACTACTTTTTGCTTCGCTGGTAGGCTCAATAAACCAGCCAGGAAAAACCACAACTGGTTTTGTGGAGAAGGTTTTACCAGTAGTTTCCTTGATTAACTCTTTTACCCATGAGCTAGCAGATTTAACTTGGATAATAGGTTTATCAGTTTTATATCCATTTCCCAATGTTAGATTGACGCCATTAAATACAATCCTGTGAGAGCCATCATCAGATTTTGAGTAAGTCTTGGTTTCAATGACGTAAATACCGCTTTTAGCAATGACTAAGTGGTCAATGTTGAAGTCTTTTGCCGGAATGTCATGAAATACTTTTGCTGACGACTCTCTCAAAGACTCTAAATACTGACCAACTGCTTTTTCACCATCGCGACCTAGTTTCAGTTTGATTACCTTTTTTCGATGTTTGAAGACTCTATAGACAAAAATTGGGATCAACACTAATGCCACAATTGTGATGTTTATTGGATGTGGTGGTACTTCTCTAAACCATGTCCACCACTCCCAGCCTGTAAGGACTAAAAGCATGACAATCATCATTAGATCTTGAATCGCTTTATCGTTAATGATTTTGTCGATTTCTTGGTCGAGAGATTCAGCAGGATTGTTAAGAGGCTTATCTTTGAGGGGGGATTTCATAGTTCAATCCATCCATGGAAACTAGCTATTGAATAAACGGAATCAAACCGCGCTAAATTAAGTTTTTAGTATATTCAAAAAATGCCTAGGTGGCTGCAATATTAGAGATTAGAGCATTCTTAGTCCGTTCCTTATTCACAAAAGAAGCGGTTTTACTGTTATTCATCATAAAGGGGGGGGGATTAGATGAAAATGTTGAGACTGCCTGATGTCATAGAGAAAACGGGATTATCACGTTCCTCTATATACAAGTATGTGTCACTAGGTAAATTTCCTAAGCCTGTGCATCTTGGAGAGAGAACCATTGCTTGGATTGATAGCGAAATTGAAGATTGGTTATCGGCAAAAATTAATCAACGCGACAAC
Source organism: Neptuniibacter sp. (assembly GCA_030149405.1). Lineage (GTDB taxonomy): Bacteria > Pseudomonadota > Gammaproteobacteria > Pseudomonadales > Balneatricaceae > Neptuniibacter. The sequence goes on from JASBRM010000159.1 coordinate 6,010, forward strand.
AATCATTGACTAGATAACGCTCATAAAAAAAGCCCCTCTTGAAGGGGCTCTCTATGGTATTGGTGGAGGCGGCGGGAATCGAACCCGCGTCCGCAGATCCTCCGCCTTTGGATCTACATGCTTATTCCATCTATTGATTTAACTGAATGCTACCCGATGGGCAGGGAAGACAATCAGCGATCTTGTAAAGTTTTAGTCCCTTCACACCAAGCATGCGTCGAGACGATCTTGTGAGAGTCGACGCCCGATACCAGACGCACAAGCACGGATCTGGTCGAACGGCATTTGCTGGTTATTAAGCAGCTAGTGCGTAGTTGTTATCGTTAGCAACTATTTTAGTTTCAGTCTGTTTTACGAGAAAAACTGAGTACTCGGCATGCACCTCAGGTTTTGTGACCCCCGTCGAAGCCAGGTCGCCCCCAAAGTTGTAAAACATCAGACATTATAGAGCATTTATTGGTTTCTTTATGAGTAGATTTTTTAACTAGCAAGATCAAAGGCGGGTGAAGAAATGACATACATTTATGGATTTCTTGATTGTTATCATTTTTTGGGGGTGAATTTTTCTACCCAGTAAGACTCATCATAAAGTGTGTAATGAAAAGCATCAAACACGATACAGGTACCCAAAAGTAAAATTACAATAGAAATGAAATATGCTTTGAACTTGCTCTGAACAAGGTTGTAAAGAAAATATCCGAAACCATTCAGAACATTTAAATATCCACCAACTCTGGAATAAAAGAAGCGATCTACCCAATAAATACAAACTATCGAAATAATAAAGAAAATTATATTTACATCGCTGCTTAATATTTTTCCAAAAATATAGCTCAACTCCAGCTCGTCAATATATTGCTTTGCATTGTCGCTAGTCGCATAAACGATAAACCAAGGGGATAGAACGGCGAGTATGACTAGAACCAAGCCTCGAGCCTTATTTGAGGCATTCATTGCGTTATCTCTCTTGGTTCTTAATTTTTCGGCAATAGCTTGGATTGAATCAGAAGTACTATCAAACCATTTTTGCTGAGCTTTGGCATCTTCTTCAGATATTAATTTTTGAGATAAACAACTATTTATTAGTGATTGACCATAGCTGACAATGCCTTTTGTGTCATAGATAAGATAGAAGTCAGATGCTGTAAATTTTCTTTTTATTTCAACTAAGCCGTGCTTGAGGTCATTTATCAGTATTGAGCCAATGTCTTCGCAATCTGGCGGCACTTCATGGATCGTGGTCAAGCTGTCATCGTCGATGTTGTGATGTTGATGTTTATGCAGTGAATACTTCAAGTAGTAAAAGGCCTGCCTGGCAACAACAAAAAGCTCGCTAGAGTCTCGAGGGATGTCATTTTTTGCCTTGGCTTGGTTCAGGAAAGTGATCCCTGAGTCAGAGATTTCAAACTCAACTTCAAAACAATCTGGGCTTCCAGTCTCAGCCTTCCCTATGTAACTTTCGAAATCAGCATAGAGTTGAGATATATGATCGCCAGCGTCTGCAGTCTCTTTTATCTTTTTTAGTTCAAGTCTTGTAGTTTCAATGAAATCGTAATTTATTGAATAGTCAACTCCAGTAGAGCTGGGCTTTTTCTTTTTTGGAGGAGGCTCTATACCAGAGATAAAGACTTTTCCATGAAGTTCAGGTGATGATGCATTTTGTTGGGCAACTAGAGTTACGAGATAGTCCCCAGAGAGATCTTTATCTCTAGTATCTTTCCAATTAACTTCAGAGTTTAGGATTACAAACCGCTGATTACTACCGTTAAATTCTTCGGTATGGTTTATAGAGAAGTAGCCATCTTTGTGGTGAAGTCCACAAGCACAATATTCGTAGAAAAGTTTGCCTGAGACGCAAGGTATCCACCCTACGTAGTCGAAATGTTTTTTCACAAAAAAGATGCATCCATGCGGGGGGAAAGCAAGAGTTGGTTAGAGAATAGACTCCAAGTGTCTGTTCGAAGCTCTGGAATCTGCAACGATCTTACCTTCCTTCGAACGATGCATACCATGTGCTTTGGATGCACCTGATGATTGCAAGTGTTCTAGGCTTCTGCTGTATGTACCGCTTTTTCTTACTTTTGATGCAAGTGTAGTGATTCTCGCCAACTTAAGGCCAATAGCGATAAGTACGAAACCAGTTATTAAGTAGATTGTGGCAAGCATAGTTCACATGCTCCTTGTGAGGAGTTTCCTGATGCGATTAAAGTTGATCGCGGATTTTAGCAATAAAAAAACTTAAAAATCAAGAAACAATTAAGGTTGGCTGGCTCTAAATTAATCTAAAAACAACTTATTAACAGGCTGAAAATTCCTTAATTAGATTCATATTGTTACTAATTGAGTATAAAGTCAACTCACTGCCCAATGAGTTAAGGAACCGCTTCCTGGACCAAATAACATAGCTTTAAAACACTGGCATTCTAGAAAACCTAGAACCTTACTTTAGCTAGCAAACAAAAAATATTAAGGCTTCTGATCATAATTAAAGGAACGCAATATAAAAGTGCCCATATTTGTGCCCACTCTCGCGGTAAGGTTTTGGTAATGTGAATGTAAACAATGGCTAGGGGCTTTTTTACAGATTCTGCATCGGTAAGTAGGCCGCGACTTCTCTGTTAGCTGCCGGTTTGACACTGGCTGCTATCTCACATAAGTTCAGTCTGAACTTTGTTTAGGAATTGCTT
>JASBRM010000172.1 GCA_030149405.1 Neptuniibacter sp.
TCTGGAGTTAATAAACGCTCTTACAGTAAAGCAAGCTTAACGAAGTGGCTGGAACAGGTCGATCAATATGCCACCTCGGAACAACGCGAACCGGATAAAAAGTTACTTTTAGTATTACAGCGATTTACTCAATCCATGTTGGATGAGAAGACTGTATCCGGGGAATCACCTCAGCATCCGCTGTTCGTTGAGTTAGATAGCTTTATGGCGAACAGTGTGCCGGTAAAAGAGATTCTTTTATCCCGGGCCTTTAAAGAAGTATCGGAACGGCTGGATACATTGAAACAGCGTCTGCAGATGCTGACCTTCGATGATCTGCTCAGCAACCTATACTCTGCACTGGCGCGGGATAAAAGTGGCTTGCTGGCACGGGCCATTCGAGAACAGTTTCCGGTGGCAATGATTGATGAATTCCAGGATACCGATCCACTGCAGTATGGGATTTTTTCCAGACTTTACGTAGACCCATATAACTCTGCCTTGGTCATGATAGGTGACCCGAAACAGGCGATCTATTCGTTCCGTGGTGCAGATATTTTTACCTACATTCACGCCCGACGTTCTGTTTCGGATACGTATACGCTGGATACTAACTGGCGTTCTACCGGGCCAATGGTGGACGCGGTAAATCAACTGTTTCTCTCGTCAGATTCGCCGTTTATCTATGATCAGGACATTACCTTCCAGTCGGTTAAGGCTGCAAAAGGTGAACAGCAGTTGCTGGTCCAGAATCAGCCCGCACCGGCGATGACCTTCTGGTTGAATGAGCAGGATGAGCTCCTGAGTAGAAGTCAGTACCTAGCGCAGTATGCAAAAGCAACCGCAGCAGAAATCGATCACCTGCTTTCTGGAGCAAGCATAAAAGGACGTAAGGTAATTGGCAGTGATATCGCTGTGTTGGTGCGGGATCGTAACGAAGCGGATGAGATCAAACGAGCGCTGCTACTGTATGAACATCCGAGCGTTTATCTGAGTAATCGTGATTCTGTTTTCAATTCAGAAACTGCGATAGAACTGACACTGCTTCTTCAGGCGATTGAAGATCCTCTCAATGAAAGAGCCGTAAAATCGGCCTTGGCGACTGACCTTCTGCAGTTGGATATGCAACAACTGGATCAGCTCAATTACGATGAGATTTTATGGGAATCGGTCCTAGTAGAATTTAACGAATACCGGGAAGTCTGGTCGAGACAAGGCGTACTGCCGATGCTCACCCGGTTGCTGCATAATCGCAACCTGGCGGCCGTTATTCTATCCAGAACGGATGGTGAGAGAACGCTTACAAACTTACTGCATCTCGGTGAACTCCTCCAGAAAGCGTCACTGCAGATTGAAGGTATGACAGGCCTGAATCGCTGGTTGAATGATCAGATTGCTAACCCATCCGGGGACAGTGATGATCAAGTATTGCGCTTAGAAAGTGAACGGAATCTGGTCACGATAGTGACCGTGCATAAATCAAAAGGCCTTGAATATCCGATTGTATTCCTGCCGTTTGCCAGCCTGAGCAAAGAGAGTAAAACAGCCCTGTACCATGGTGATAATGGTGCAACGGTATTGGATATATCCGCTGCTGATGAATCTCTGGAAAAAGCAGAACAGGAACGCCTTGCCGAAGATCTGCGGCTTTTATATGTGGCGCTGACTCGTTCTATCTACAGCTGTTATGTGGGCATTAGCCATGTTCGTGTGGGTAATGCTCGGAAATCAAGATTAGCAGACAGTGCATTAGGGTATCTGCTGGTGAGCGAAGAGCGGGAGTTGCGTAACTCTCTGGAGGAGCTGCAACATAAAGCGCAATCCATAGCCGTCATTCAGCCCCCGGATCATGGTGCACAGAAAGATATGTTTTCGCTAGCTGATGAAACCAGTGAAAAGCTATCTGCAAAAGAGTTCAGGGGTCGGATAGACCGCAATTGGAGAGTGAGCAGTTACTCGGCTTTGAGTCGCCACAGCGGTGCTCACCTACCTGAACTGCCAGGGCTTGATCTGGAAGTTGTTGAAGAACGCACTCAGCCTGCCGAGTCTGATGCCATTGAAGGTATAAATATATTTACCTTCCCGAAAGGAGCGAATGCCGGGACGTTTCTGCATTCCGTTTTTGAAGAGATCAGTTTCAACAGCTACAACGATGAACTTTATCAGGAACAGCTAAAAACACAGTTGCAGTTGGCTGGATACGATGAACAGTGGTTACCAGTAGTACAGAGTTTGATTGCAGATGTTCTGAACAGTGACCTTGATGGAGAGGGCTTAACGCTATCTGGAGTTCAAGATAAGGACCGGTTGGTGGAGATGGAGTTTATGCTGTCTGCCGATCAGATCACGGTATCTGCTCTGGAAAGTTTAATCCGGCAACATGATCCATTATCTGCCCGGGCAGCGCCTCTGGCGTTTGAACCTCTGAAAGGCATGCTAAAGGGCTTTATAGATTTGTTGTTTAGGCAAAACGAGCGATATTACGTGCTGGACTACAAGTCTAATCACCTGGGATACAGCACCCTCTGCTATGATACCTCGGCTTTGGAACAGGCGATGGTTGAGCATCGTTATGAGCTGCAATATCTGCTTTACTCTCTGGCAGTACATCGTCTGCTACGTCAGCGAATCAAAGATTATGACTATGAAACCCACTTTGGCGGCGTGTTTTATCTGTTCCTCAGAGGTATGAAGAGTGGTGACAGCTCAGGTGTTTTCCACTGCCGTCCACCGAAGGCATTAATTGAACAGCTGGATCTGTTGTTTTCTTCAGAGGGGAAACCGCTGCTATGAGTAATCAACAGATTATCCGAACGCTGAAAAGCTGGTCAGAACAAGGTTTGATCCGCTCGGTGGATTATCAGTTCGCTAAGTTACTCTCAGGCACGAGTGATCAGCCACTACCCGACACCCTGGTTTTACTTGCGGCTCTTGTCAGCCATGAACTGGCTTCAGGAAATGTATGTTTACCACTCACGCATCTTCAGTCGCCTGCAGATTACTGGCCAGAAGAAGTGGCTACATGCCTTGATGAGCAAGATTGGTCTCAGCTGAGTTTTTATGCGGATGTAATAGGCAGCGGAGAACAGGCAACACCTCTGGTGCTTGATCAACAAAGGGTCTATCTCTACCGCTACTGGCAGTACGAAGTCTATGTGGCAGCACAAATTCAGGGGCGTTCACAGAATATTGAGATCAATGCTGATTTGCTAAAGCAGTCGTTGGTTGAGCTGTTTCCAGTTGATGCGGAAACGAACGAGACGGATTGGCAGCGGGTAGCGGCAGCCGTAGCTGTGCAGAAACGTTTTGCGGTTATCAGCGGTGGTCCGGGAACAGGTAAAACAACCACAGTGATCAAACTGTTAGCCCTGTACCTACGCCAGATGGTGGATCAGGGGGCAAAAACAAACATCCACCTTGCGGCGCCTACGGGGAAAGCGGCGGCACGGTTATCGGAATCAATCAGCAGTGCCAAGGAGCGTTTGAACCTCTCTTTGGAGCTAGCCACTCAGATCCCAACAGAAGCCACCACATTACACCGGCTTTTGGGCGTGATCCCAAACAGCATTCAGTTTCGCCATGATCGGAATAACCCCTTACATCTGGATATGTTGATTCTGGATGAGGCATCAATGGTTGATCTACCCATGATGTCCAGACTGCTGGATGCATTGCCTCAACATGCCTGTCTGGTGTTGTTGGGGGATCGTGATCAACTGGCCTCGGTAGAGGCGGGCAGTGTCTTGGGGGATATTTGCAGCTGGCCGGGAGAACTCTGTTATTCCGCAGAGCAAACGCAACAGCTGGAGAAACTGGATTGTTTACCGGATGGGACAGTTCATGCTGATTCAACTCAAGGCATAGCTGATTCTCTCAGTCTGTTGCGAAAGAGTTATCGGTTTGATGAAAACAGCGGCATCGGTTATCTAGCCAGGGCTGTTAATCGAGGTGATAGCAAGCAATTTAGCAAGGTGGTCGAACAGGGCTTCTCTGATCTGGAAGTTGTTTCCCTCAATCGAGATAGCTATGAACAAATGCTGCATCGAGCTGTAGGATTTTATGCCGAGCTGTTTAGAAAAATGAGCACTGGTTTAGCCACGACTTCGATTTTGCAACAGCTTGCCGAGTTTCAACTGCTGTGCGCATTGCGGGAAGGCCCTTATGGGGTTGCTGGTATTAATCAGCGAATCCGTGAAGGGTTAGTGTCCAGAGGGCTGGTGCCTGCAGAAGGCGCCTGGTACCCGGGACGCCCAGTGATGATCAGTCAGAATGATTCAGCACTGAATCTGTTTAATGGTGATATAGGGATCACTCTGCCAGATGAGAGCGGCCGTTTGAAGGTCTGGTTTGAACAGAACGGGGAACTGAGGGGGTATTTACCCAGTAGGTTACCGGAACACGATACGGTATTTGCTATGACCATTCATAAAAGTCAGGGCTCTGAGTTCACACAGGTTGTACTACTGTTACCTTCAGACGATGTTCCGGTACTCAGCAGAGAATTGTTGTACACCGCGATTACGCGTGCGAAAAAAGGCTTGGCTATTTATGCACCGGATAAGCTGATCAGGATTGCGATAACCCGAAAAACAAAAAGGTCAGGCGGGTTGGTAAAACGACTTTGGAACAGATAAGAAAAACCCAGCCTGAGCTGGGTATTGGTAGATCGTATATGTTTCTCTAACGGCGACGACGAGAACGCTGTCTTCGCAGTTCTTCTTCCGTTTCTACACGAATGAGCTGTGGGTTCTGGTTTGCGATGTTGCCCCGCATCAGGCTCATACCGAGAACTACTACAACAGTTAAAAGGGCCAGAATCATAATCATAATGTACTCCTAAGCTGCAATTTCAGCTTTAACTGAGTGACAGTATAGCCACGTTAAACAAATTACTCTACGTCTCTGTGACTGTTGTTGAAATTATGAACACATCTACTGATCTGAAGCATGAGCTCAATGTTTGCTGATCAGATGCCTGCATTTTCCACAAATGCAGCCAGCTCGGTATAACCACCAATATGTTCCTGACCGTGGAACACCTGAGGTACAGTCTCAACTGGTTTGCCTACTGTTTTTTCCAGGTCAGCTTTACTGATTCCCTCTTTATGGATATCAACGTAGTTGAATGCCAGCTCTTTTATCTCACACAGTTCTTTCGCACGTTTACAAAATCCACAACCGTCACGTCCAAAAATAGTAATGCGTTTCATGTTTGTTCCTTCCGAGTGAGTTCAATAAATAATCTATGGATTTATTAGAACAGTTCAGGAAGGTTGCTGACCAATTGGATCTCTTAATTTTTCTGATTGGATTTTTTAATGGAACAATACCTGGAGCTGTGAATAGTATGTTGCGTTGCAAAAAGTCGCTATAGGCATACAAAAATCAGGGGTTTAAGTAATTGTCCCCAATCTTTGTGGATAACTCTGTCTAAAACTGCAAGGTAAGTGAGTTTAGGCCCCACAGAGCCACGAATTACACAAATTGATCAAAAAGTAACCAGTAATTTAACTATATGAAATATATGAGTTTTAATGGCTGTTAAGATTGTTTTTGAATGTTCGTTATAGAAAATGTAATCGTCTTTTTTCTGTCATCAGGAATTCATATTTTGAAAAAAAGCGAACACCTGGAAACACAAAAAACCGGGTTCAGGACCCGGTTTTTTAGATAATGTAAGTCGTTGTAAAACTTAGAACCAATCATCCTTGCGTTTTCTACGCTTGGGGAAGTAAGGCAGGATCAGACCCAGAATCACGCCACCCAGCGCAACCAGACCACCGTGAGTAAACCAACGCATCAGGTTTGTTTCATCACTGGATTCAATCTGAAAATTCAGGTCTTTAATGGTTGCCTGAAGCTGTTCTACATTTTGAGTATAAGCGCCGTTTTCTTCTTTAAGAGAGTTCGATTCAGCTTGCAGCTGTTCAATCTGGATAGCTTGTTGTTTAACCATTGCCTGACTTTTTTCCAGACTGCTCTGTAGCTTAGGCAGTCGAACGGAAAGGCTGTCACCGCGATCGACAGAGGTGTTTTCTACCCAGCCGATTTTGCCTTTAGGCATGCGAATCTGAACATATTTGGTTTTTGGATCACGTTTCAAAATCTCAACGGCTGTACCACTTTTGATACGAGTAATGATCCGATACTGGTTACTAGGACCATTGTGAACATAAACCATTGCGTCATCAGCAATATGGCCTGGTTCAGCCATCAGAGACGATGAAAGAAAAAGCAAAGAGATAGAAATTAGTAGTCTTTTCATTGATACAGTTGTTTGAATGCTGGAAACTGTCATATTGTACGGATTATATTCTGTTCTTAACAGGGGCAAATTAGTTATATGTTGTTCTGAAACTGTTAAGCTTTCTGCTGCTTTAATCGAGCTCTTTTTAGACAAACCTTTTTGGGGAACGTTATGGAAAATTTCTTTGATAGTTATGTCTTTCCTTGGGTAGTTGATATTGCAATTGCACTGGCGATTTTCTTCGTCGGTAAATGGGTTGCAAAACAACTGGTCAAACTGACGGAAAGACTGCTGCGCAAGGCTAAAGTTGAGGAGATGTTGGTTAACTTTGTCTCATCAATAGTTAATGTGCTGTTACTACTGGTTGTCATTATTGCCGCACTGAATCAACTGGGTGTTGATACGACCTCACTGATTGCTCTGGTGGGTGCTGCTGGTCTGGCAATTGGCTTATCGCTACAGGATTCCCTGAAAAACTTTGCAGCAGGCGTAATGCTGGTTGTATTCAAGCCTTTCCGTGAAGGTGATTTTGTAGAAGTTGCTGGTGTTGCCGGAATTGTTGAGCATATCCAGATCTTTAATACGATCATGCGTACTGGTGACAACCGTGAAGTCATTGTTCCAAACGGTGCAATTTACAGTGGTGTAATCACCAACTTCTCTGCAAGAGATACTCGCCGAGTAGATATGGTTTTCGGCATCGGTTATGAAGATGATCTTCGTAAAGCTAAGCAGGTGCTTACGGAGATCATTGAAGCAGATGAGCGCGTTTTGAAAGATCCAGCACCCGTCATTGCTGTTTCTGAACTGGCTGATAGCAGCGTTAATTTTGTTGTTCGCCCTTGGGTTAATTCAGCAGATTACTGGGCTGTTCTTTGGGATACTACGGAAGCGGTTAAAGTTCGCTTTGACGAAGAAAACATCAGCATTCCTTACCCACAAATGGATGTGCATGTAAGTAAAGATGCCTTGTAAGAGCTTGTCCTGACTATAAAAAAGCCCCTTACGGGGCTTTTTTTGTGTCTATTTAGTGTGTTTTTGGCTTAATTCAATTCTGGCTAAGATTCTTCAGGTCCGATGTAACGTAAGCGTTTTTTCTGCTTAACGTAATTGATGTCCACAAGCACCAGACCATCTACACAGTAATTGAAATCCGCATCAACCCCGAAATCAAGGAAGCGTACGCCACCTTCTTCACAGAGCTCGCTGTACTGCTTGTATAAAGTCGGGACACTGACACCCAGAAATTCGAGCTGTTCCTTAAGGATACGGAAGTCGGCTTTGTAATTATCGCCAACAAACATTCTCTGGAAGTTATCCAGAGTTTCCTCATCCAGATTATAGGGAGAGAACGAATGCCCCAGGTCTTCAGTATCATTGAAGTAATGGCTGTAGAACCAGATCAGCATATCCTTAGCAACTTTAGGGTAGCTGTTGCTCAGGCTGACCGGGCCAAACATATACCTGACCTCAGGATGTTTACGCAGGTAGGCTCCGATGCCATACCAGAG
>JASBRM010000177.1 GCA_030149405.1 Neptuniibacter sp.
GCCGTGGTTGGTAGGTACAGCTCTGGTGCATAGCCTGGCAGTAACCGAGAAACGTGGCGTATTTAAGAGCTGGACAGTTCTGCTCGCTATCTTTGCCTTCTCGCTGAGTTTGCTGGGGACCTTCCTGGTACGTTCGGGTGTCCTCACCTCTGTACATGCATTTGCGACTGATCCTGAGCGCGGTTACTTTATTCTTGCGCTGCTAGCAATCACTATTGGTGGCTCACTCTTACTTTATGCAGTTAAAGCTGCACATGTAAAAAGTGAATCGAGCTTTGAGTTAGTTTCCCGAGAAACCTTCCTGTTAGGCAATAATATCCTGCTGGTCGTGGTTTCCATGATGGTGCTCTTGGGAACCTTATATCCACTCCTTATCGATGCTCTGGGTATGGGTAAGATTTCAGTAGGGCCTCCATACTTTAATGCACTCTTTATCCCTCTGATGTCGGTTCTTGTTGTCTGCATGGGCTTTGGTATTGTGTCCCGCTGGCGTAAGACTAAGGGTGCTTTTCTAAGCAAACAATTAGTTCTGCCGCTTGTGGGCAGCCTGATTTTAGGCTTTGCTTTCCCATTTGTGTACGACGGTGCTTTTGATCTGAAAGTGGCCTTCGGTATGGTGCTGGTTTTCTGGATTACCTTGGTATCGGCTAAGGATATCTGGAATAAGATCGCTGCCAAAAAAGACAAGTTTAAGGGCTTAACATCGCTTTCACGTAGCTATTATGCAATGGTTCTGGCCCATGTGGGTGTCGCGGTAACGGTTGTGGGGATGACACTGGTCTCCATCTATAACGAAGAACGTGATTTAAGAATGGCGCCAGGCGATAAGCTTAGCTTTAAGCATTACGAATTTATTTTTGATGGTGTTGGGGAAGTACAAGGCCCTAACTACGTTTCAGATAAAGCACGGTTGCGTGTTTTGAAAGATGGTGAACCTTACGGCGAACTTTACCCTGAAAAACGTCTGTACACTGCGCGTGGTAATGTAATGACTGAAGCTGCTATCGACCCTGGTTTAACCCGAGATCTGTATGTTGCGCTTGGTGAACCATTAGAAGGTGGTGCCTGGGCGGTAAGGGTTCAACATAAGCCATTTGTTCGCTGGTTGTGGCTTGGAGGTCTGCTGATGACCATTGGTGGTCTGCTAGCAGCAACGGATCCACGTTATCGTAAACAAGCTAAACGGGCAGCTGAGGCTGCCTGATCAGGGGACAATTATGCGTCGTTTTATACTGTTTCTACCCTTGGCAATTTTCTTCGGTATTGGTGTTTTTCTTTATCGTGGCTTGCAGCTTGACCCGACGGAGTTGCCGTCTGCGTTGCTTGATAAACCGTTGCCTGAGTTTCAGCTACAGTCGTTATATAACCCTGACCAGATTTTGACTGCTGCTGACCTTAAAGGTGAGCCAGCATTATTGAATGTTTGGGCAACATGGTGTCCCTCCTGTAAAGAAGAACATGCGCAGCTCAATAAAATTAAAGCCGAAGGTTATAAAGTGATCGGCATTAATTACAAAGATGAGCGCCAAAAAGCTCAGATTTGGTTGCAAAAATACCTCGATCCCTATGCTGAAAACGTTTTTGATAACGAGGGAAGTTTAGGACTGGATCTGGGTGTTTATGGAGCACCTGAAACCTATGTTATCGATGCTGAAGGTATCATTCGATACAAGCATGTGGGTGTAGTTGATGAGAGAGTTTGGACACAACTGAAACAGATTGTGGACCAGTTAAAAACAGGCACTAAGGTGGCTGTACAATGAAGCATCTGATTTTTTTAATTCTCCTTATTCTGCCATTAAGCCTAAAAGCCGCAATCGATACTTACGAGTTCAAAGACGAGGCAACACGTGAGCGTTTCAATAAACTCACCTTTGAGCTGCGTTGCCCTAAGTGTCAGAACCAGAACCTGCAAGACTCCAACTCACCAATCGCGACTGATTTGAGAAATGAGATCTACAAAATGCTTCAGGCTGGTAGTGATGATGCAGAGATCGTAGATTTTATGGTTGCACGCTACGGAGACTTTGTTCTGTACCGTCCGCCAGTGAATCAAATGACTTATTTGCTCTGGTATGGCCCCGCCGGTTTGGTTGTTATCGGTGTGGTTGTCGTGGTGGTGATTTCGCGTAAGAAAAAGAAAATTAATGTTCAAGGTGAAGATTTAGACACTCATTTGAGTGATGAAGAATCACAGCGCCTGAAGAATATTCTGAAAGGGGAAGATGAGAAGTGATTCAACTCTGGATTGGCATTGCTGCATTAACAGTAGTAGCGATCGCTTTTGTATATTTACCTTTCCTGCGTGCGCGCAAAGCATTCTTGTCTGAACAGACTGAAGACCGTGAAACCCAGAA
>JASBRM010000181.1 GCA_030149405.1 Neptuniibacter sp.
TTCTGGGGTGATAAACCAGGAATCGGGCAGCAAACAAGCATTCAAAATAGGTTTATTCGCGGCGGGAAATTGAAACTTATCCAAATCACCTGGATTCACCCATTCTATAGGCTGACCTTCCCTACCCCACGCTTCACCATCAAATTGCGTCACTTCATACACATCAAGCAATACCGACTTGTCTGTGTAATGATGAGGAACCTTAATTAAGGGTGAGCTTTGTGTTACCTGAATCCCAAGCTCTTCTTCCAACTCCCGCGCAAGTGCAACAGGAACAGGTTCTCCGGGCTCAACTTTACCGCCAGGAAATTCCCACAAACCACCCTGATGCTGATCAGCAGAACGCTTTGCAATAAGGATTTGGCCGTCACAATTTTTGATAACGGCTGCAGCGACATGAATAAGTTTCTTGTTCATTAACTTCGATAATCCGCATTGATACTGACATAATCATGGGAGAGATCAGTAGTCCATACGGTTTCTGAAAATGTACCTCGATTAAGCACAACACGAATAAGAATCTCTTCTTGATCCATAACAGCCTGCCCAGCGTCTTCGGTGTATTCAGGGTCACGTCCACCATTACTTACAATACGAACATTACCCAGATATATTTCCAGCACTTCAAGGTTCAGGTTTTCAATACCTGCCCTTCCTACTACAGCGAGGATACGGCCCCAATTTGGATCAGATGCAAACAACGCAGTTTTTACTAGAGGTGAATGCGCAATGTCATATGCTGTGGATAAGGCCTCTGTTTGTGAAGCAGCAGACTCAACAGAAATAGTTACAAACTTGGTTGCACCTTCGCCATCACGAACAATCGCATGCGCAAGCTCCTGCATCAGCTTATTTAACTCTGTTGAGAATAGCGCCAGAAGCTCTTTATTCTCTTCACTGACTTTAACGCCTGCTTTAGCGGTTGCCACAAGCATGCAGGAGTCATTGGTCGAGGTATCACTGTCAACCGTAATGCGGTTAAAAGAGCAATTCACGGCATTTGTCAGTAATTCATGCAGTAAAGGTGATGCAACTTCAGCATCCGTAGCGGCATAGGCTAGCATGGTCGCCATATTTGGCTTGATCATACCTGCGCCTTTGGAAATACCGGTTAAGGAGATTACCTGACCGTCATACTCAAACTGCCTGGAAGCACCTTTGATTCGGGTGTCTGTTGTCATAATGCCTTCAGCTGCATCATCCCACCCATCTTCGGTAAGGGCTGCCTTTGAAGCTGGCACAGCAGTAATAATCTTTTCAACAGGCAGCTTCTCGCCAATCACTCCGGTTGAAAATGGTAAAACTTGAACCAGTTCACAGCCCATTTCAGAAGCAACCGACTGACAGACGCTGATAGCGTCAGAGTAGCCTTCAACGCCTGTACCAGCATTGGCGTTCCCAGTGTTAGTCACTAAAAACTTTGGTGCTGCTTGATCAAGATGTTTTTTACAAATCTGCACTGGGGCCGCACAAAATGCATTTTTAGTGAAAACACCTGCTACAGTGCCGCCTTCGCAAACTTCCATAATGACGAGATCTTTACGACCAGGCGTTTTCACCCCTGCGGAAGCTGTACCGAGTTTAAACCCTGAGATAGGAAGCATCTTTTCAGGGAAAGTCGCTGGACCGACTGCCATATTGTTTCTCCAAAGCAAAGAAAGCAGCGTTTCCGCTGCTTCCTGTAATCTAATTTAAAGTCTGTTTCTTAAGAAAGTTTGCCGCAGCATTGTTTGTACTTCTTACCTGAACCACATGGGCAAGGCTCGTTACGCCCCACTTTACGTCCTTCGCGAGTGAATGGTGCCGCCGGTTTTTCAGCTTCCTCTGGTGCATCTTCAGACTCCCCACCCATTGCACTACTCTGGTCGTGTGTAAAGTCCATCTGCTGACGCTCTGCTTGCTCTCTGCGCTGTCTTTCCATCTCTTCAACATCTTCAGGCTGTTGAACCTGAACATGGCTCAGAATGCGAATAACATCGCGTTTGATGTTTTCCAGCAGTTCCTGGAATAAATGGAAAGACTCACGCTTGTACTCTTGTTTAGGGTTCTTCTGGGCATAACCTCGCAAATGGATACCCTGACGCAGATGATCCATTGTCTGAAGGTGTTCTTTCCACAATGTATCCAGTACCTGAAGCATGACCTGCTTCTCAAAAGTACGCATAGTTTCTTCACCAACCTGCGCTTCTTTCTGTTTATACACTTCAACAATGGAGTCATAAATTTTCTGATGCAAAGTCTCTTCGTGCAGATTGTCATCAGTATCCAGCCATTCCTGTACCGGTATCTTAACTCCAAAGTCTGTTTCCAGAGCTTTTTCTAAACCTGGCACATCCCATTGCTCTTCCAGACTCTGCGGTGGAATGAATTCACTGAATTTATTGGCAATCACTTCTTCACGAATGGCATCTACAGTTTCTGAAACATCATCTGTAGACATCAGATCATTGCGCTGCTCATAGATAACTGTACGCTGATCGTTAGCTACATCATCGTACTCGAGCAGCGCTTTACGAATATCAAAGTTACGCCCTTCTACTTTGCGCTGAGCTTTCTCAATGGCATTACTCACCATCTTGTGCTCAATTGCTTCACCGCGCTCCATACCTAATGCCTGCATTAATTGACGTACACGGTCAGAGGCAAAGATACGCATCAGATCGTCTTCCAAAGACAGGAAGAAGCGTGAAGAACCTGGGTCGCCCTGACGCCCAGCACGACCACGAAGCTGGTTATCTATACGACGAGATTCATGACGCTCGGTACCTACAATATGCAAACCTCCTGCTTCAAGAACCTGTTTATGACGCTCTTCCCAGGCAGAAGTGAGTTCCGCAATTTTTTCTTCTGAAGGGTTATCAAGCGCTTCAATTTCTGTTTCAAGCTTACCGCCCAATACGATATCGGTACCACGACCCGCCATATTTGTCGCAATTGTTACAGCACCTGGACGACCAGCATCAGAGATGATTGTCGCTTCACGACCATGGTTTTTGGCGTTAAGAACGTTATGTTCTATTTTCTCTTTTTTCAGCCATGCCGAAATCAATTCAGAAGATTCAATTGAAGCCGTACCTACCAAAACAGGTCTCTTAAGTTCCTGACAGGAACGGATCTCTTTAATGATTGCTTCGTATTTTTCTTCAACGGTCAGATAGATCAGATCATTCTCATCTTTACGTGCTATAGCCTTGTTAGTAGGGATTACAACAACATCCAGGCCATAAATCTGACGCAATTCAAATGCCTCAGTATCTGCTGTACCTGTCATACCCGCCAGTTTGTTATACAAACGGAAGTAGTTCTGGAAAGTGGTCGACGCAAAGGTCTGGCTTTCATTCTGAACAGAAACCCCTTCTTTGGCTTCAACGGCTTGGTGTAGAC
>JASBRM010000187.1 GCA_030149405.1 Neptuniibacter sp.
AAGGGATAAGCGCTTAACCGGTAAAGATGAGGTTATAGTGCAAACTGCGTGTGGGCGCGCTGTACTGAAAATCCATGAAGATAAGCGTGTTCGTGTGGATATGGGTGAACCGATCCTCACGCCTGAAAAGATCCCGTTTAAAGCTGAAGTGCAGGCAGCGACTTATTCAGTTCAGGCTGAACTGAATGGCGAAGAACTACAGTTGGAGATCAGTGCGGTTTCTATGGGTAACCCGCATGGGGTGCTTTTAGTGGATAGCACTGAGGATGCACCAGTGGATTCATTGGGAGCAGTGCTGGAATCCCATTCTATCTTCCCGGCTAAGGCCAATATTGGTTTTATGCAGGTGCTGTCGAGAAATGAAGTGAACCTGCGAGTATTTGAACGTGGCGTTGGCGAAACGCTGGCCTGTGGTACGGGCGCGTGTGCGGCTGTGGTAGCAGGAAAACTCCGCGGCAAACTTGATATGCCTGTAACCGTTCACCTTCCGGGTGGTGATCTGGAAATCGAGTGGCAGGGGAATGGCCATCCAGTGATTATGACCGGGCCGGCAACAACCGTTTATGAAGGACAGATTTTTGTATGACCGAGTTAAACCTGACTGACGCTGATGTATCTGAGTTTTTGCTTCAGAACCCTGATTTCTTTTCGCGTAACAGTAAGCTGCTTGAGAAACTCAATGTGCCTCATGAAACGGGAAAGGCTGTTTCACTGATTGAGCGCCAGACATTGGTTTTGAGAGAAAAAAATCAGAACCTGACGACTCACCTGTCCGATCTGATTGATATTGCTCGTCATAACGATGTTCAGTTCGAAAAAACCAAACGTATGGTTTTGACTCTGCTTGAATCTGAAACGCTTGATGATATCGCAGTGGCGATTGATGAGAGCCTGTGTGAAGATTTTCAGAGTGATAAAACAGCACTGATCCTGTTTACTGAGAAAGAGCTGGATGTAAATAATCTGAGCCTTATGAGTAAAGATGATGCGGCGGGAGTGGCGAATCTAGTGGCTTCCAATTTACCAAGTTGCGGTCAGCTGACAGCCACAGAAAATGAATTTATCTTTAAAGAAGATGCGATCAAGGTTCAGTCCTGTGCAGTTGTGCCACTGGTTCAGGGGGAAACTCTTGGGCTGTTGGCAATAGGCAGTTTTGATCCTAACTACTTCAGCAGCAGTCAGGGCACGGTATTACTGAGCTATGTTGGTGAGGTGTTAAGTCGGGTCGCAAGCCGGATTCTTCACCAGCAGGAACATTAATCAAATAATTGGAGGGAGGAGTGAAAGAGTCTCTGCTTGAGCAGTTTCTTCACTATCTGGCTACAGAACGCCAGCTCTCTCCCCATACCCTTGATAACTACAGCCGCGATCTGGAAAAAGCTTATCTTTTCACTGAAGAACAGGGTCTTAAATCCTGGCAGACAGTAGAAGCAAAACATATCCGGCAGTTTGTCGCGCAACTCCATCGTAAGGGGCTTTCTGGCTCCAGTATTCAACGCACCCTTTCCGCGGTTAGAAGCTTTTTTCGTTATCTGTGCCGGGAACAGGTTCTGGAGAATAATCCTGCAGATGCGATTCAGGCACCTAAGGCGCCAAGAAAACTCCCCGATACACTTGATACGGATCAAATGGGGCAACTGCTAGAGGTCCCTGTTACCGATGCTGTATCTGCCCGTGATGCGGCTATGATGGAGCTCGTTTATTCCTCTGGTCTGCGTGTTTCGGAGCTTACAGGTTTAAACCTGCATGATCTGGATCTCGCCGATCATAGCCTCCGGGTTACGGGTAAAGGCAATAAAACACGGATATTACCAATCGGAAGAAAGGCTCTATCTGCAATTGATATCTGGTTGGATTATCGTCACGACATAGCGTCTTATGATGAACAAGCCTTATTTGTAAGTAAGCGTGGAACCCGAATTACTGTCCGTAGTGCTCAGCAACGAATGGATCACTGGGGCAAAGTTTTGGGGGTGCAAGGCAAGGTGCATCCGCACCGGTTACGCCATAGCTTTGCCAGTCACATGCTTGAATCCAGTGGAGATCTAAGAGCAGTTCAGGAACTACTGGGACATGAAGATATTTCCACAACCCAGATATACACACATCTCGACTTTCAACATCTGATGCAGGTGTATGAAGGCGCTCATCCACGAGCACACAGGAAATCCAAGAAATGATTCGCTGTATAACTTTTGACCTTGATGACACGCTCTGGGCAGTCGATCCAGTGATCAACTTTGCAAACAAAAGCATGTTTGATTGGTTGGAGCAGTTTGCTCCCGAGTTTACTCGTTGTTATCAACTGCAGGATTTGGTGCATTTACGTAAAAAGGTTCTGGATGAGCAACCAGACATTGCTTACAGCGTCACCCTAATCCGAATGGCGCAACTGAAGTATGGAATGCAGCAAGCGGGATATTCAGATGCAATAGCTGATGATTTGAGTGAACAGGCATTTGAAGTCTTTCTCCATGCGCGACAGCAGGTAGAGTTTTTTGAACATGCCAGAGAGATGCTAAGTGAACTTAAACAGCAAGGTTATAGGCTCGGGGCATTAACTAATGGGAATGCCGATATTCATCGGGTAGGGCTGGCAGATCTTATCGATTTTCAGTTTAAGGCCGACGATGTAGGGGAAATGAAGCCCCACCCAAAAATGTTTCAGGATATGCTGGAATTTTGTTCCCTAAGCCCGGAGCAGGTTATCCACATTGGTGACAATCCTCAGCACGATGTTGAAGGGGCAGCAGAAGCTGGCTTGTGGACCATTTGGGTTAACCTCAAGAATGAACCTTCTATTTCTGCGGCAGATAAAGAGGTGAATTGCCTGAGTGAGATAGTTGCAATGGTTGAGCAACTTAGAGAGCAGGCATCTAAGAAAGTGGTGCTTTAGCCACCTGAAACCATTATGGTTTTGTTGCTGTTTTTTGAAGGTTTGATTAAATCTTTCGTCTTTGGCTAAGTTTCCTATAAAATTAGCGCCATACTGGTGCATCAGTTTCAACGAAATGCTGGAAAACCGGAGTTATAGAGGAAGGTATACGGAGATGGATTCTTCAGATCTAAACGTATTAACCCAGCCACTATTTTGTATGGGAGAAGGTAGCGTTCTCTCAGTTTAATTTTTAAATCGGCTTTGGATATTTAAGATGCAATCATTTGCGATGCTTATGGTGCGCTCTCTACTGTATTTGTTATTTGTTGTAGGGGTCGTGCAAGTGTTTTCAATGGAAGGATACTCGCAACTCACACAGAGTGATTACAGTGAGCATTCAGCCACTGAGAAAATGCACGATGCTTTTGCTTTTCTGAGCAGCATGATTTTCGTAATTGCTGCGTGTTTGTCCAAGTCGCTCAGGCCCGCAGCCGTGATGGTCGCAACGCTCGTTGGAATGATGTTAATCCGCGAGCTTGATGCTTTACTGGATGAAAACCTGTTTGATGGTGGCTGGCAGACCTTAGTGTGTATATTAATGGCAGGTACTACTGTATATCTGATTAAGCAGCCATACCCGGTTAAGCCTTCATTGATCGAATTTTCGCATTTAGCCAGTGCCGGTATTTTTCTCAGTGGTTTCCTTGTCATTATGGCGTTCTCCCGTTTGATTGGTCGTGGTTCTTTCTGGGAAGCGGTGATGGGAGAAGGTTATATGCGAGTCGTGAAAAATATTGCTGAGGAAGGTACTGAATTGATGGGTTACACCTTGCTACTCATCTCTGCGGTTGAATTTCTTTGGTATGTGATCAGCCAGAGAAAAGCTGAAAAAGCATAGAGCCTCTGTTGTCAGGCATAAAAAAACCGTGGCTGCTAAACACGGTTTTTTTATGTCTCAGGCGTGGGCTGACTCTAAACTCGTTTGGTATCGCAGTGTAAGGGTCTCGCTCAATTCTGGGCCGAAAGTATTTAATGGAAGCGAATTACAGGAACAGTTCTAACAAGTCGTTAAGAAAAAGTCGGCCCTGTTTGGTGGGCTTAATTAAACTACTCTCTTCGCATAGTAGCTTCATTGCTCGCGCTTTAGATAATTCGTTTTCTATTTGTTGAACGGGTAGCCCTGTCCGCACAGTGAGTAATCTACTTGGTACGCCTTCACTGAGGCGGAGTGCATTCAGCATAAATTCAAACCCCAATTCATTGGTTTTGATCTGCTCGCATCCTTGCAGGCGGGTTTCAGGATTCATATAGGTTTTTGGCTGTTTCTGTTTCCAACGGCGTAAAATCATATTGTCATCCAGTAGGGTTATCTTGCCATGAGCTCCGGCGCCAATGCCCAGATAATCGCCAAAGGTCCAGTAATTCAGATTGTGCCTGGATCGTTTTAGTTCTGATTTCGCATAAGCTGATATTTCATATTGAGTAAATCCCGCTTCAGCAATTTTTGCCTGCCCTTGTTCCTGAATAGTCCACAGGGTCTCATCTATAGGAAGTGTTGGCGGCTTAGCATGAAATTCCGTATTCGGCTCTATGGTGAGTTGATACCAGGACAGATGATCGGGTTGCAGGATAATCGCCTGCTCAAGATCTGCTAAAGCATCTTCCAGACTTTGGTCAGGTAAACCATGCATCAGATCCAGATTCAGATTAGGGAAAATCTCTCGGGCAAGGCTTACGGCGTGTATCGCTTCATCTGCACTGTGAATTCTGCCCAGGTGTGACAAGTGCTTATCATTGAAGCTCTGTATCCCCAGGGAGAGGCGGTTTATACCGGCATCTTTGTAGCTGGAAAACTTTTCCTGCTCAAATGTTCCCGGATTGGCTTCAATAGTGATTTCAGCGTTGGATGCAATAGGGATCAGTTGGTTAATTTGATCCAGTAGATGTTTGTAGCTATCACCTGAAAAAAGGCTTGGAGTGCCGCCGCCGATAAAGATGCTCTCGATCCTTCGCTCTTGAGCGTAATGGAGTTCTGATTTCAGATCTTCAATAAGTGTCTTAACATAGCGCTGTTCGGGAATTTCATCACGAACGGCATGTGAGTTGAAATCACAATATGGGCACTTACGTACACACCAGGGAATATGAACGTATAAAGACAGTGGTGGAAGTTGCAACGACATGGCTATTTTAAATAAGGCTTTATGCTTTCTTTAAGCAGAGCTACGGCCTGGCCACGATGACTGATTTTGTTTTTCTCATCAGAAGGCAATTGCGCTGACGTTTTTTTCAGTTCGGGGATAAAGAACAATGGGTCATAACCAAATCCGTTTTCACCGGAGAGTTGTTCTAGAATCACACCTTCCCAGCTCCCCTGGCAGATCAGTGGTGTGGGATCATTGGCGTGACGCATAAATGCCAATACACAGCGGAATCTTGCTGTGCGTTTAACTGCGGGAACGCCTTGAAGTTTTTCCAGTAACAAATGGTTGTTTTTCTCATCCGTTGCATCAGCACCGGAAAAGCGAGCGGAATAGATGCCAGGAGCGCCTTGCAAGGCATCTACCTCAAGTCCTGAGTCATCAGCAAGCGCTGGTAAGCCAGTAGCTTGTGCAGCATGGCGAGCTTTAAGAATTGCGTTCTCGACAAAGCTCAGGCCGGTTTCTTCAGCATCAGAAACGTTGTATTCCGATTGTGGGATAACTTCGACATTTAGATCCCCCAGAACCTGGCTAAATTCCCTTAGCTTGCCTTTGTTGCCGCTTGCCAGAACAATTTTACTGATCATTAGTTTTTCCGCCCGAATAAAATGCCAATAAAAAAGGTGCGCTCATGTCGCACCTTTTTTAAAAGTGTGTTGCCTTACTCTTCGTAAAATTTCTGCTCGAAATTAACAGTATAAGCAGGTTGGTTTGGATTAGGTTGTACCTTCAGTGAAAGACGAATAACCTGTTGGTCACTGAAACCAAACTGACCTAAATAGTAGATTGCATTACCTTCATCGACTTTTTTGAAGGTCATGTTCTGAGTTTGCTGAATCAGGTTGGTTGCAGTTCCTGAAACCAAAGCGGTAACAGGCGTTTTCGTCGTGCCATCCACTTTCAGTACTGATACATTGACCAATGCTTTACGTTTACTTCGTTGCAAACCGAGTGTCTGGGCGACATCCGGTTGTACAAAAGTGCTGTTAAATGCGTTGTAGTGTATTTCGTAATTGCCGTGCGCCACATATTGTTCTGCAAGCAAAGGCTGGCTGATCAGGGCTAAAGCTGAGATCAGCATCACCTTGGTTATTCTTGATAGATGATTCATGATCTGCCTCGTTTATTTTGTAATCCGGTAGATGGCAATTTCACCCAGCATATTTGGCCATAGATGAATCCACCACCGGTGTTGATGCTCATTATCTACAACCGTCCGTTCTTTGATGTAGATATTCTTTTCTATACAAAGGCGTTCAAAGTCCTTAAATGTACAGAAATGGGTGTTTGGAGTGTTATACCAAGTATAGGGCAGGAACTTGGAAACCGGCATTTTCCCTCGAAAGGCCAAATAGCCACGTGCACGCCAGTGACCAAAATTCGGGAAGGTGACGATGCATTCTTTCCCTATACGGAGCATTTCCTCAACGATCTCATCAGGACGCATCATAATCTGGATTGCCTGAGTCATGACCACGGTATCAAAGGTGTTGTCTTTGATAGAAGCGAGGCCCTCTTCAATATCTTTCTCTATAACATTCACGCCTTTGCTGATGCACTGAGTGATGTTGTCGTGCCCTATTTCAAGACCGTAACCCGTTGCGTTTTTTACCGTATGCAAATGGTGAAGTAGCTCACCATCGCCACAACAAAGGTCAAGAACGCGGGTACCAGGTTCGACCCAGTCTTTAATGAGATCAAGATCAGCGCGCATCAGTTAGCCTCCTGAAATGGTGTATCAGCTTCTACTCTTTCCATATACGCTCTAAATACATCGAGATAACGAGGGATAGGAATCAGGAAGGCATCATGCCCGTGAGCGGCATCAATTTCGGCATAACTGACCTGTTTGTCGGCTTCGACCAGAGCGTCAACAATCTCTCTGGAACGCCCTGGAGAAAAACGCCAGTCGGTGGTGAAGGAGATCACCATAAACTTCGCCTTAGCCTTTTCCAGAGCGGCGGGGAGGCTATTGCCTGCCTCTGCTGCAGGATCAAAATAATCCAGAGCTTTAGTCATCAGGAGATAAGTATTCGCATCAAAAGCCGTTGAGAAGCGTTCACCCTGATAGCGTAAATAGGATTCAACCTCGAACTGAGGCGTAAAGTCGTAACTGATCTGACCAGAACGTAATTCACGTCCAAACTTGCTGCGCATGCCATCATCGGAAAGGTAGGTGATGTGCCCCAGCATTCGTGCCAACATCAGACCCACTTTGGGCACTTCATCCTTTTCGTAATAGTGGCCATTGTAGAACTGAGGGTCCTGACTAATCGCCTGACGCGCTACTTCGTTAAACGCGATATTCTGCGCAGACAGTTTTGGCGCGGCTGCTATCACCATGCAGTGACGAAGTCTGTCAGGGTAATTGATTGCCCACTGCATTGCTTGCATGCCACCAAGGCTGCCACCAATTACGGCTGCAAATTGCTCAATGCCGTAATAATCCGCAAGACGTGCCTGGCTTTCTACCCAATCGTTGACTGTGACAATAGGGAAATCAGGACCATAGGGTTTACCTGTTTCCGGGTTGGTTTGGTTAGGGCCGCTGGAACCATGGCAGCCGCCCAGATTGTTAAGGCCAATGACAAAAAATTTATTCGTATCGATTGGCTTACCCGGGCCGATTGCTGAATCCCACCACCCAGGTTTCTTATCTTCCATGCTGTGGTATCCAGCAACATGGTGATTACCTGACAGCGCATGGCAGATCAGGATGGCATTGGATTTATCTTCGTTTAAGGTGCCATAGGTTTCTACAATCAGGTGGTAGTTTTCAAGCACTCGTCCACATTGCAGTTGTAATGGCGAATCGAACTCGATCGATTGGGGTTCTACAATTCCAACGGAATCTTCAGGAATTACAGCGGGCATTTTTTAACTCGACTCTGATCTTAGTAAATATGAGATGTTCAAAAACTTAAATGCACTTATAGAAAGCGCGTAGAGCCCAAGATCACATCTCGTAAAAGATGAGAAGAGTGTCTGGAGAAATGTGAGTTTGAACATTCACCTTATAGAGTCTCAATATCAAGTACTTTGGTTCGAAACAAGTGAGCTATTTTAACCTGTTTTTATTAGGGCCTGTTAACACTAATTTCTTCGCCCCTGTTGGAGGTCCTAGTTTGTTCGCTCCGGTTATCTGTTCCTGCATTTTTAGCCACAGTTAACTTTTTGGCAAGGAATTTAATGTATTAGCCGTTTCATTTGAATACATGGAAGGGGTAGGAGATTTTCAGGCAACCTGAAAAGGAAGCCTGAAATTTTATTTCGACAGGTCAGATGACAAGTGGAGCAATCTGGGATTTCAAAATCTGGATGATAATAAAGATCAGGATCGGCGAAAGGTCCAGTCCCCCAATAGGAGGAATTACTTTGCGAGCGAGATTGAATACTGGTTCCGTAATCTGGAGGATTAATTGTGGCCCAGGGTGATGGCTGCCTGGCGCAACCCAACTGATAATTACGGAAGCTAGAACTGACCAGAAGTAAATTGTCAGGATAGTATCCAGAACACCTGCGCCCGCGTATATCAGCAGATGAAGAATGTTGGGAAAACCAGAATTCAGTAACAGCAGCAACGCTGTGATCACGCCAATCTTAACTACCAGAGCATAAAGTAGGGCAGAAAAGTCCAGTTTGCCTATTCGTGGCACTGCTCGGCTGATTGCCAGCACCGGAACATTCGTAAGGCGAGCAATCGCTTGTGAAATTGGGTTGTAATAATCGGCATGCGCCATTTGCAGCACGAAACGCATGATAATCAAAAATACGTACATCTCACCAAGGGTACGAATGATCAGAATAAGTGGATCCTGTGCCATAACTATTCCTAGGTTACTGATAAAAATGAAGAAAGTGATTCAACTAAGACACAGTATAGAGTCTAGTCTGTCTCAGTTGAATCATTATGACAGTATCAGCCTTTACCTAACTCATCTGCCAGCTCTGCCGAGCGATCATTACAAGCTTGTAGGGCGTCGTCAAACAACTCAGGAAGCCCACCATCCAAAAAGCGTTTAATTGCCTGTTCTGTAGTGCCGTTAGGGGACGTGACCCTGCGGCGGAGTTCTGCTGGGTCAACATCGCTGCTCAGAGCCATTTTTGCAGCCCCCTGAGCGGTTTGCAATGTAAGCTGGGTAGCTACGTCTTCTGAGAGACCTAGTTTTATACCTGCCTGGATCATGGATTCCATGACTAGGAAATAATATGCGGGCCCTGATCCGGATACAGCGGTTACAGCATCAAGCTGTGATTCCTCATCGACCCAGATTGTAATGCCGGTGGCCTGTAGAATGGATTCTGCGAGTTCTTTCTGTTTGCTGGAAACTGTGCCATTAGCATAAAGGCCGTTTGCTCCTGCTTGCACAAGTGCTGGAGTATTCGGCATGCAGCGAACGATTGCTGTATTGCCGCCGAGCCACTGTTCCATGCTGCTGGTCATGACGCCGGCTGCAACGGATACGAGGAGCGGCTTTTGAGACTGAACGGTAGTGGCAATGTCTGTCACTACAGATTTAAGCACCTGAGGTTTTACTGCAAGTATCACCACGTCAGCGGCTGTAACGGCCTCACAGTTGTTGCAGGTGGTTTGTAAACCTTGCTCTTTAAGGTCAATAAGTTTGCTGGCGTCTGGTTCACTGGCCCAGAT
>JASBRM010000188.1 GCA_030149405.1 Neptuniibacter sp.
GTTGTCAAAGAAATTCTGAACATTACGGAATGTGCTTTTATCGGTAATGGGCCCGGCCGTTAAGGGCAAGGCTGGTGAGAGTTCGTATCCATCCTGGAGCCATTCTTCAGAATAGGTAAAACTCCAAGTGCCATTATTATCTTCAAGAGTGCCAACTTGTTGGTGATTGATGTAAGCCACTAAAATCCGTTGTGTCATGTCAGAGGTTCCTTCTCTTTATCGTTATTCTGGGCATCGGTTAACTCAAGCCCTAGCTCTTTAATTACACCCAGCACTGTGGCAATGGAAACCGAATCATCGCCACGTTCAATCTTGCCTAATATCGTATGCTGGCAACCCACAATGGCAGCAAGATCCTCCTGCCTGATTTTCTGCTGCTTTCTAACGAATTTGATCTTCTGTCCCAGAGTTTTAAAGCTATCTACCCACAGATATTCATCAATGTGTTTGCTACAGACAAATAGCTTCAGCCCCAGTTCCTGAGCTATGGTAATGATAAACCGGGTTTTTGTACCTGTTGCGCCCTGTTCAATGTTACGTACTGTCCTGTCCGAGACTTCGCAATATGAAGCTAGATCTTCTTGTCTGAATCCTTGGCTTTTCCTGATTTCTTTCAGGCATAACCCTAGCTCAACTGGCGTTTGGAAAGTCACAATAGGCTCTTAAATCGGTAAAATAATGTAGATTATATGCGATAAATCATGATTTTCAAGAAATCGGAATAATAATGTAGATTTATATGGATTTAAGGTGGAAAATGGTATATCGGAATTATAATGTGGATTTTTTTTGGTTTTTGAAAGTTCCAGTTTCTATTTAGCTTGAAGTTGCGCGCGTTCGATCCCAAAAACGGATGAAGTTATAGACGTTTAAACCGGGTTGCATAAAATTCAACCAACTCATATGATTGTGCAAATAATAAAATCAACACGGAATTGTTGTTGCCAGTATGGATACACAGGCAGAGTCTCAAGTAGACACAGGTCTAAGTTCGTTAATTACCTTAGCTCGTTTCCATCAGCTCCCTGCTGAAGAGCCTCAAATCCAACATCAGTTTGGCGTCCCCGGTGAGTTGTTTGGTGATACCGAAATCCTCCGTGCTGCAAAATCTCTGGGTTTCAAAACCCGCCAAACTACACTCACATTTGAAAAGTTAAATAACTCAATCCTACCCGCGATTATCGTTACTAAATCGGGTGAATATGCTGTTTTAGCTAAAGCCGCTCAGGCATCTGAGATGAGCCACGCCGGAGGTGGTGAGGAGAGTGTAGAGGAGAGCGCAGGAGGTAAGGCTCAATCTCAGCCTCAAGGAAAGGTACTGGTTCTGTTCCCGGATAAAAACCAACCGGACTCTTTGAGTGAAGATGAACTAAATGAGATCTGGTCAGGTGAAATGATACTGATCAGTAAGCGCGAAGGCCTGCTAACCAGTTTTAAAGAGTTTGATATCAAGTGGTTTATCCCGGCTTTGCTGAAGTACAAAAAGTTCTTTGGTGAAGTGATTCTGATCTCATTCTTCCTACAGCTCTTCGCTCTGGTCACACCCCTGTTCTTCCAGGTGGTGATGGATAAAGTGCTGGTACACCGCGGCTTTACCACGCTGGATGTACTCGCCTTTGGTTTTGTCTGTATCGCGGTGTTTGATGCCATTCTGGGTGGTTTAAGAAACTATGTGTTCTCCCATACCACCAACCGTGTGGATGTAGAATTAGGTGCACGGCTGTTCAACCATCTGGTTTCCCTACCACTCTCATATTTCGAATCCCGACAGGTAGGTCAAAGTGTTGCTCGTGTTCGGGAATTGGATACGATCCGCAACTTTATCACCGGTACAGCACTGACTCTGGTGATTGATCTGTTCTTTACGGTGGTGTTTTTTGCGGTGATGTGGCTCTACAGCCCCACACTGACCATCATCGTGATGCTGACTATTCCTTTTTACATTGCTCTGTCTATTTTCATTACACCTATTCTGCGTCACCGTCTGGATGAGAAGTTTAAACACGGCGCAGAGAATCAGGCCTTTCTGGTTGAAGCAGTTACTGGTGTAGAAACTCTGAAAGCCATGTCGGTAGAACCGCAGATGCAGCGTAAGTGGGAAGATCAGTTATCCAAATACGTAACTGCATCTTTCCGCACACAGAACCTGAATAATATAGCGAATCAGATTGCAGGTTTTATCAGCAAAATAACTACTGTGTTGATCATCTGGTATGGCGCCCATCTGGTGATTGAAGGGGCGTTAACCGTAGGTCAGTTAATCGCTTTTAATATGATTGCAGGTCGAGTATCCGGGCCTATCCTGAAACTAGTTCAGTTATGGCAGGATTTCCAGCAAGCGGGTATCTCTGTTAAACGCCTTGGCGATATTCTCAATACCCCAACTGAACCCGGTTACAACCCCAACCGCAGTACTCTGCCGCAGCTCAAAGGGCAGGTGAACTTTGAACACCTTAACTTCAGATACCGCCCGGATGGTCCCCGCATTCTCAATGATATTTCACTTCAGGTCAGGCCGGGTGAAGTGATCGGTATTGTCGGTCGTTCCGGTTCCGGTAAAAGTACTCTGACCAAACTGGTTCAGCGTATGTATGTACCCGAAGCAGGGCGTGTTTTGATCGACGGTGTTGATCTGGCCATGGTAGATACCGCATGGTTGAGACGAAATATCGGTGTGGTACTGCAAGAGAATTTCCTGTTTAACCGTAGTATCCGTGAAAACATCGCCCTGGCGAATCCTGGCCTGCCGATGGAAGCGGTTGTGCAGGCCGCAAAACTGGCCGGTGCCCATGAATTTATTCTTGAACTGCCCGAAGGTTACGACAACCCGGTAGGTGAGCATGGTTGTAATCTCTCTGGCGGTCAGCGTCAGCGTATCGCCATCGCCCGTGCTTTGATTACCAACCCAAGAATCCTGATCTTTGATGAAGCCACCAGTGCGTTGGATTATGAATCCGAGAGGATCATCCAGCACAACATGGCGGCCATTTGTAAAAACCGAACCGTATTTATTATTGCGCATCGACTCAGCACGGTACGTCAGTGCGATCGCATTATCGTGATGGATAAAGGCCGTATTGTTGAAAGTGGCGATCATGATGAACTGATTCATCAGCAGGGTTATTACCACCAGTTACACAGCATGCAGAGTGGAATAGGCAAGCCGTTAAGACCCGTACAAAGAGGCCCGGCACAAACGACATAGGATAGAAAACGTAAGGCTAAGAAACTCGTCATTCCAGCGCAGGCTGGAATTTATATAGAGGCGTTACAAAAAGAACCGTCACTCCTGCGAAGGCAGAAGCCTATTAAGGGAACTGAAACTTAAAACACCGTCATTCCAGCGAAGGCTGGAATCTAAAAAGGGGCGTTGCAAAAAACAACGACACTCCTGAGTAGGCAGGAGTCTGTTAAGGGAACTGAAACTTAAAACACCGTCATTCCAGCGTAGGCTGGAATCCATAAACAAGTAAGCTGTAAACAAAACGGACATTTAAAACAGCATGAAATGGATCAGCAACATCAAACAAAAATGGGAAGAACGTTCCAGCATGGGCGATAACGACCTCGCCCGTCAGGAACTGGCGTTCCTTCCTGCTGCGCTGGAAATAAAAGAAAAACCACCTCATCCAGCCAGCCGGGTAACCGCCTATGTGCTGCTTACTCTATTCACCATTGGAGTGGTCTGGGCCTGCGTGGGAGAAGTAGATATTGTCGCCACCGCAGAAGGTAAAATAGTGCCTTCCGGGCAGGTGAAGCAGATCCAGCCTTATGAACGCGCAGTGGTCTCAAAAATACTGGTTAAAGACGGGCAACCCGTTAAAGCAGGACAACCACTGATAGAGCTTGACCGAGGCCAAACCGGAGCTAATCAGAAACAGCTTGAACAGGAACTTCAGCAAAACCGCCTCAACTACCAACGCCTCACTTATTTTAAGCAGTACTTAGATCAACTCGATCAGCCCAATCAAACTCCTGACGAAACAATCACTACAAACGTCAGTCAGCAAACCGAATGGCCCCAAAGCTCCAGCTATCAACAGCAACAACAGGAGCTTCTATTACAGCAACAAAAAGAAAATGTCCGCTCAGAAATATTGCGGTTAGAGCAACAACTGGTGGATCGAACTGCAGAGCAACAAGTGAACTTCGCGCTCATTAATAAACTTAAAGGAACCCTGCCTCTGATTACCCAGCGCGTAGAAGCACTGGAAAAACTGCTGAAACAGAAAATGGCGGCCCGGGTTCAGTATCTGGAACTGGAGCAACAACGAGTAGAACAACAGCAGGACTTGATCGGAGCCAAAGCCAGCAACCGCAGACTGGTCGCGCAGATAGACGAACTGAAACAACAGCGCAACACCTTTATCGCCCAAACCCGCAGTGACAACCTGCAACAGCTTCTGCAAACCGACCGTGAATATTTAAGCCTTACCGAAGAACTGAACAAAGCTAAAGACCTGAATAAAAAACAGATCCTCACCTCACCGGTGGATGGCATTGTGCAGGAACTGGCGGTGCATACCGTAGGTGGCGTTGTTACCGAAGCTCAACCCATAATGAAAATCGTACCGGAAAACCAGCAACTGGAAGTAGAAGCCTGGCTGGAGAATAAAGACATCGGTTTTGTGTATCCGGAGCAAACAGCAGAAGTCAAAATCCACACCTTCCCCTTCACCAAATACGGCATTATTGATGGCAAGGTCGAAACCGTCTCTGCCGATGCTACCGCAGATGAACAACGCGGTCTTATTTATAAAGCCAAAGTTCTGCTGGAAAAAAGCAGTTTAATGGTGGATGGGCGCAATGTTCAGTTAGTGCCGGGCATGGGTATAAGTGCAGAGATTAAAATTGGGAAGCGGTTATTAATTGAATATATAACAGCGCCTTTGCTTAGGTATAAGGATGAGAGTTTAGATGAAAGATAAATCGATTAAACAATATCTGTTTTTATTCCTTTCTATTTTTTTAGCAGGCTGTAGTGATCCAGCTATGGAAGAATTTGAAAGGCTTTGTGCTGAAGAGGCCGAAGAAAAGATCGGAGAGCCGATAGAAGTCGACGGTTTCTTTTTTGCGTCTGAAGATGATTGTGCTACTTGCCGAATCAGATTGCCTCCTCGCGGGAATTACAAATACATTGAATGGTTTAATACAGAGAAAAGCAGAAATATGGGGGAGCTTAAACTCAATCAGTATTACCGGATGTACCAAGCACCTAAAGACAACCCTTACTGTAATTGGATGGTTGCAAAAACAAAAGATAGAGACGATGTAGATTTTTGTATTGTCACTGAGCCCGTCACTAAAGTTATAAGCACATATGGATTTCGCCACGAGATAGTTATGAAAGCGAAATTCAATGATGCAGAAATATGGGAACACTATAAAGAAATATATGAAATAAGTGGGGCTGTAATTTCCAATGAGAAAAAATACAGGCTGTTTTCAAATGTGAATTCAGCTTTTAACCCTGCCAGCCATATTAATTGTAAAGACAATGTGGGCGTTAAATTTCACGGAAATCTTTTGAAACCAAAAGAATAATATAAAAATTAAAGGGATTTAATATGAGTGATCTACAAAATATATATACAGAGTCTGTATTTGCGCAGTTGGCATATGTCCAATTTGACGATCCTGATTTTCTTGAAACAAATGGAGCTATAAGTAATGGTGCTTTAGATGCTTTTTTAACGTCTGGTCTTACACAAGAGCAATTCGAATGGTTTCAGAGGAACTATATTGTTGTTGATCATGAGCCTAATACCGATTCAGGCTTCTCGGGTACTATCTTCCAACAAATTGATCCAGAAACTGGAACTGAAATTGGCCCATTACATTTAGCTTTAAGAGGTACAGAAAAAGATAATATTTCAGACCTATTCGCGGATATTAATTTGGCACTTTATACCGGTATAGCTAAAGAGCAATATGAAGATATGCTCAGGTTTCTGGATAAAAATGATCTTATAACAGTGAACGTTGTCTTTGAAGACGGCGCTCCATCCGAGACAGTTGAATTAATTTCAATTGATACAGAACAAAAAATAAATGTATCTGGACACTCACTTGGAGGGCACCTCACAACTCTTCTTGCGGTAAATCTTCACGAATTAGTCGAACATGCCTATACATTTAATGGTGCAGGTATCGGTTATGGAATTGGTGCTGCATTCTATCAGTTTCTAGAAGTATTCCTCGGTTATTCACCCGATTTGGGTGATTTCCCCATTACAAATATCATCGCGGAACCAGGATGGGACACAACTGCTGGAGTAGGAATACAAGAAGGAGTTGTTGAATTTGTATTTATAGAACAACAGGCAGAGGATCCTGATCTTACGTTTGCTAACCATTCCATGGAAGCATTGGTCGATAGCTTGCAAACAATGGCAATTCTATCAACGTTGGATGATAGCCTGACCTTTGAACAGCTCAATAAAATCTTATATCAAGCCAGCCACTATGCAATTGAAGACCGGGTTCAGGGTACCGATGATAATGGTAAAACCCATTCAGGCACCCCGGCGAATTCCAGTAATTTGGTTTTCTCTCTAGACGAAATAGCAGCGCATCTCGGAAAATTTCTTTCCAATACATCGGTTAACACATTAAATGATTTAGCTGACTTGGTCAGTTCTTGGAGTGAGGGTAATACTCCAGAGGGTGAATTTAAGGTTATACCCATGGAAGAAGCGTTAGCTTCACTTTCTTTTTCTTCTTTACAGTCAATGCCCAAACATCATCAGACGGCTTATCTTTATGCTATGTCGCAATGGGCTTCATTTGTAGTTCTGACGCCAGAAAGCGTCGCATTAAATGGGATTTACGATAACCATAACTATAGTTTGGACTTTATTGAACAGGTGGATTCGGGCTTTGATAGTTTAACTGCGATGTGGAATGACCGAGTTAGTTACCATCAGGCCGTCATGCAACGTAATGCTGAAGACAATGACCACCCTTCGGCTGTTAATGAAACTGCTATTTATTATCACGACAAGCAAGTAGGCAGTGAGGTTTTTACTGGACAGTTGAATTTGCATGGCGGGGCCGAAGCATTACATCAAAATAATGTGGTGAATGTTGTATTTGCTAAATACGATGGAGACGTAATCACAGGGGGAACGCAAGGGGACCGCTTGTATGGTAATGCTGGCCAAGACACCCTGATCGGCGGTGCCGGCGAAGATGATCTCTACGGCGGTGAAGGCAACGATTCCCTAATCTCCAGTACGGCTGAAACTGCTGAGGATGGTGCGGCTGATGATCTCTATGGTGGTGCTGGCAATGATGTTTATGCATTGGCAGGTGGAGACACTGCTTCAGACACCACTGGAGATGATATTTACATTGTTACCTCTGAGTCAGCTGGTGGCGAAAGAATTGTAATTGATGACAAGGATGGTAAAGGCAAAATCTGGCTGAATGGCGAGCCTCAATCTTATGCGCGAAAAGATAAAAATATCGGTAATCTCTGGCACTCCGCTCCCAATAGTCTTTCAATGTCCGGCTCCTCTCTGATTATCACAGATCATTACGGAAATGAGATCGAGATTAAAAACTTCGAGGATGGAGATCTGGGCATCAAGCTTGGGCTTGATCTATCGGAACCTCTGCCAGTGTTATCTGATCTGACTGAAGAGGACGATAACGTTAATGGCAGTGCTGAGAATGATCATATAGATGCGCTTGGAGGCAACGATACGATCAATTCCTACGGAGGGAATGATGTTCTGAACCTTGGGAGCGGGAATGATACCGCCGATGCTGGTGAGGGTAATAATATTGTTGATGGCGGTTCTGGTGATGACCTTATCAATGCTGGTAGCGGCAGCGATCAGCTTAAAGGTGGCAGTGGAAATGACCGAATCGTAGCCGGAGGCGGGGATGATATTGTTGAAGGTGAAGTTGGCGTAGATATCCTTGTGGGTGGGGATGGTGCCGATCAGATATTCGCAGGTTTGGAAGCTGATTTTGAATCGGTTGCTAAATCCGAAGGTACAGATACTGGCTTAGTATCCGACTGGCTCTCTGGTGGTGAAGGAGATGACCTGTTGGTGGGTGATGCTGGCACAAATGGATTTGCCGGTGGCGCCGGGAATGACACTATTTATGGTGGTGCAGGTAGAGATATCATTCATGCAGATTCGCAGGCGATAGCATCAACTTCTGAATGGCTAGGCTTTGACAATGGCAATGAGTACGGCCTTTATACCAGCGGCTTCTGGAATGTCAGTGAATATGGTAATGACACGATTTCTGCAGGTTCCGGAGACGACTTCGTTTCGGGCCAGGGTGGTAGCGACATTATCGACGGCGGTGATGGCGATGATGAGATTTACGGGGATGTTTTATACACGAGCAGTAGCGGCAATATAGTACCGGATGATAAGCAGGGTACAGATGTTATCTACGGAGGAGCCGGGAACGATAAAATCTATGGTGATGGTGCGCTTGACCAGATTTGGGGTGGTGAGGGTGACGATCGCATCGAAGGTGATAGCGAGCTTATCGATGCACAATACCATGGTAATGACCTGCTTTATGGTGGTGCTGGTAATGATGAAATTATCGGTCAGGGTGGAGCTGACCATATAGAAGGTGGTACTGGCAACGATACGTTGTTTGGAGATATGGGCGACAATGCCGTAACGGGTGGCAACGATACACTGGTAGGTGGAGAGGGTAATGATAACCTGCTCGGTGAAGGCGGCGATGATACGCTTTTGGGTGGTTTGGGTGATGATCATATTGAAGGGGATGCAGGTAATGATCACCTGACTGGTGGTCAGGGAGTAGATTACCTTAATGGCGGAGCAGGTCAGGACACCTATTATTTTGAAGTCGGCGATGCTCCGATTGTTAATGGGGTAGCTGAAGGTATTGTAGATGCATCAGGTGAAGGTAATCGAATTGTATTCGGGGCGGGGATTGCGCTTACGGATATCACCCTGGGTATTATCGGAAATGACCTGATTCTCTATTATCAGGACGAAGGGGTACATATAAACAATGGCATGTTGGGAGTCATAGATAGTTTCCAGTTTAATGAATCATCTACAATTCTGGATTATCAAGCATTAATAGGAACTTTATATACAGCTCCTCGCTTTGAGCTGGGTACCGCCGAAGATGATCTTCTGATAGGTGGTTCAGCGACAAATAATCTATTCGGCGGGCAGGGCAACGA
This sequence comes from Neptuniibacter sp., assembly GCA_030149405.1. Classification (GTDB taxonomy): domain Bacteria; phylum Pseudomonadota; class Gammaproteobacteria; order Pseudomonadales; family Balneatricaceae; genus Neptuniibacter. The sequence continues at coordinate 9,194 of JASBRM010000188.1, forward strand.
CACTTTAGTTGGCGGCCTTGGTGAGAATAACCTTTTTGGTGAATCCGGGAATGACACGCTTATCCATCAGGGCGGGAGTTCGACCTTAAACGGTGGTGAAGGTGATGATCATTATATAATCCACCTTACGGATAGCACCGATGTTACTGTTATTGATTCCTCGGGCGCTAACACCTTAGAGTTAATTTCTGAACAAACGGATCAATCTATTTACTTCAACTCTGTAGGTGATGATCTTGTCATTAAAGTTGGAGGTGGTCAGGTATTAGTCCCTAACTGGTTATCTACAAATCTCGTTAGCTATCAGCTACCCGATGGCTCGGTGTTATCCCACGATGATATGTTAGCGCAATTAAACACAGCGCCCGTTGCTGTTTATTCTGATGCGGTTGAAACTGCGGAAGACAGTTTGTTTATTTATGAGCTGACCGGTGGGATGTTTGCAGACGCTGAGATGGATGATCTTAGTTTCAGCGTGACCCTGGCAAGCGGTGAAGCACTTCCGGCTTGGCTGGCGTATGACGAGGCCAATAAACGCCTGATCGGTACGCCTGAAAATGACGATGTGGGTAGTTTATCTCTCGCCATCACTGCGACTGATCCTGGCGGGTTTTCTGCTTCCAGTTCTCTGGATATAACGGTTCAAAATACTAATGATGCTCCAGTTGCTGTAGCGGATGTTGTTGTTCCTGTCACTTCATCGGCAGAACTTAAATACTCTGTGACGATCGCTGGGGCGGGCGGAGACACCTGGATAGAAAAACATGGCGATGGCACCTTGGTGTTCTGGAACAGTGATGGCTGGAAATATCAGAAACTGGCAGCAGATGGTTCTATTGCTTCGGAAGTGAAGACACTGGACTTGCAGGGCGCGGAGCTTGTCCGGGTCTTTAGCCAGGGTGGTGAGGTTAAGATTCTTAGTGGGCGTTTTGTTCAGATGGAGGCTGTCTATATAGAGGGCTCTTATATAGCTGCTCATGAAAAAATTGAACTTTATGAGCAATCAGTTAATGAAAATTTAGACATTAGTCAGCAAATGTTTGTATCTGACAAGAGCCCTGAATCTGATACAGCTGAGGTAATCTGGACGGAGGGTGATCAAAAAGGTGTGTTGAGGGAGGAGTATGCTGAGCATGATAATTATTATTATGAGGTAATCAACACTGATACTTTAGAGAAGCAATCTGTAAAAGCCGGATGGGATGATTATGGTTTTTATGATGATTCGGTTAGCAGATTATCGGATAACGAAGTTGCGTTAGTGCGGGGTAACAGCACGTCATTAATAATTGAGATTTTTAATCAAACGGTTGAAACTAACTACGCTTCGTTAGGCCAAAATCGCTTCAATTTAAACTTTCCTGATTTAGGTTTGGGGTACAGAGAAAGTTATGTTTTCAGAGTGTCGGAAGATGAGCTGATTGCGCTGATTGATTTTGGTGGGAACCCCAGTTATGACGGAAATTGGACCTATTCTGAACTGCATTATTCGATTGTTAACACCACCGACAAAACCTATTCCAGCTTGAAAAAAGTGTCTGAATTCTCAGACCAGCAGAATGTGATTGATGTTGATTATGTAAGCGGTTCAGGTGTTGAAAATTCGATTTTTGTGACATTTGCTGAAGAGAATGATCTAGGGCTGTTTGAGATTAAAGGTCGGTTTATTTCTGCGTTGGGAGAACAGGTAGGGGACGATCTATTATTATCCACCGCGCCTAAGGATGATTATCAGGTCTTTACAGATGATTATTTCGATACGAGAGATGAATCTTGGTCTGGTTATAATGGCTCTGTGGAGGATTTATATCCTGATGCCGGGCAGTACGGTTATAACACGATAGTAAGAGATGGTGAGGTGCTTTCGGTTTGGAGTACATCTGAGGGTGTTCACATATCATCGGTTACCTTAAGTAAAGGTGCATCAGCTGGCTTCATTTATGATCCTCTTTCAAACGACTTTGATGAGGACTCAGTAAACGTAGACGAAACACTTACTGTGGTTTCAGCGGTGATTACTCAAGGGATGGGTTCAGTCAGTATTGTTGACGGAAAAGTTGCCTACGATTCTGCTGGGGCTTATGAGTAT
>JASBRM010000189.1 GCA_030149405.1 Neptuniibacter sp.
CTCCGCAAGGGGTTTAATCAAAAACAAAGGCTTAGATCACAGTTAACTTAATGGCCGACCATGCGGTCTTTTTTTCTGCTTGCTAGTTTTTGTACAAGAAGTAAACTCTGCCTCGCTGCCATAAACATGTAATTAAAATAACTATTAAACAATGCGTCCTGTAACTAGTCTTAAAAACGCTCTTTTTAACTCTCTTTATCGATCTTCTCTAATCAGTACTGCCTTTGCAGCTCTTATCGTTTGCACCCTAATATTTTTATCAGTAGAGAAAGATATGCGTGAAGAAGGTAAATACCTGGGTCAACTGGTGTTTAAGGAAGTCAGACAAGCTATGGACAGCGGTGCCAGTTATGAAGAGGTGAACCAGCTTCTTAAGGATTTGAACAGCACTGCACCTGATATTGATTACACTATTCACCGCAGTGATTCCGTACAGGAGCAATTTGGTGAAGGGCGTGGCTTAACTGAACTAATCAACCAAAGAATCGGTGATCAACCCGATGCTACTCATGTAGAGTCTCTGGATAATATTCACTATTACCAGGCTATCAAATTTGAACAGGTGTGCCTGCAATGCCATAACAATGTTGCTGTTGGAGAGGTTGCCGGGGTTTTAGATATATCCTTCCCTGCAAGCCGAATTCGCATTCCAGTGACCGAAGTTTTAATGGGATTATTCCTGGTATTCTCCATCACTATTATTTCTTCATATATCGCCCTCTCTACAGACCTTCTTGCTCATATGATCAACCCATTGCAGAAGCTGGAACGCAAACTCAAAGAAACAGAAGGCCATCATGATCTGACTGAAAGGTTAGATTTGGATTCTGACCTGGAAGAAATACTCAGTATTGAACATTCATTTAATGCCCAACAGGAGCTTCTGCATAAGTCTTTCCATCAAGTGGAGCAGGTGTCTATTTATGACCAACTTACCAGCAGTTATAACCGTCACCAGTTGGATCGACTATTTACTGAAGAAACGTTGCGCTCAATTCGAAATAACACTCCGATGACTGTTGCCATGATTGATCTGAATGGTTTCAAACAGATCAACGATAACCATGGCCATCAAGCCGGGGATGAGATTCTGATTCACTTTACTAAAGTTCTGCAAAAGAACCTTAGGGGTACCGATAAAGTGATTCGCTATGGCGGTGATGAGTTTATTGTTCTGCTACCAGATTGCCCATGCGACCAGGCAGAGGGGTTATTCAGGCGTATTGAAGAAATTACCAGCTCTGAGCCTTATCACTACAAAGGTCACGTACTGTTTACCCAGTTCAGTACAGGTATTGCAGAGTTCCCAAGTGAAGCCAACCCGGATAACGCTTTTGACTTAATCTCAACCGCTGATGAACGCATGTATGCCGAGAAGGTACGCAAGAAAAGCGCCCGTACCTAGTCTGCACCTGGCATAAGAAAGAAAAAAAGCCCGGTGACAACACCGGGCTAAAACTATACCTGGAAGGTATTAAGTTATTAGTCAGCCTGACGACGCAGGAAGGCTGGAATATCCAGGAACTCCATATCGTCAGTGCCAGTTTTCTGCAGAGTTTGTGGCTGCTCTTGCTCCACTTCTCTATGAATTTCTGTTGGTGGGGTTCTCGGCTTTCTTTCAGAATCCGCACGCGCGTTTCGCATCACCGCAGGCAGTTCCAACTGATCAAAGTCAGAAGCAACTGTTGAAGGTGTTGCAACTGCTGCTGTACGACCGCCAGTACCCGTGTTGACTACATCTACATGCTGCTCTTCAGCACGACCCAGGCCTGTTGCGACAACCGTAACAGTCAGATCATCTGTCAGTTCAGGATCGATTACTGTACCAACAACGATAGTGGCGTTCTCCGAAGCGTACTGTTCAACAATGTTGCCCACTTCAGAGAACTCGCCCAGACTGAGATCAAGACCAGCGGTGATATTCACAAGAATGCCACTCGCCCCCTTCAGGTCTACGTCTTCAAGCAATGGGCTATTAATCGCGGCTTCCGTTGCTTCAGTAGCACGGTCTTCGCCACGGCCACTACCACTACCCATCATCGCCATGCCCATTTCGGCCATAACGGTTCTAACGTCCGCGAAGTCAACGTTGATCATTCCCGGACGGATAATCAGATCTGCAATGCCCTGAACGGCACCTTTCAATACGTCATTTGCAGTATTGAAGGCATTGATCAGGCTGGTGTTTTTACCCAGCACTGGCAGCAGTTTTTCATTTGGAATAATAATCAGAGAATCGACATTCTCTTTCAGCTCTTTGATGCCTTCGTCTGCAATTTTCAGACGCTTACGGCCTTCAAAGGTGAATGGCTTGGTAACAACAGCGACTGTCAGGATGCCCAGATCTTTTGCAACTTCAGCAACAATTGGTGCAGCACCGGTACCGGTACCACCGCCCATGCCTGCTGTAATAAAGACCATGTCAGCACCTTCCAGCATTTCCGCAATGCGCTCACGATCTTCCAATGCAGCCTGGCGACCTACTTCTGGGTTCGCACCAGCGCCCAGACCTTTGGTAAGCTCACCACCAATCTGGATAACCGTTTTTGAAGCCATGTGATCCAGCGCCTGTGCATCTGTATTCGCACAGATAAATTCAACACCATCAACTTCACTGTTCACCATGTGCTGAACGGCATTACCACCGCCACCGCCTACACCTACAACTTTAATTACGGCGCTTTGAGGGATGCTATCTGCTAACTCAAACATACCGATCTCCTTCCAGTTATTTCGTTTGCGCTTTATTTATTATTTAGTAGCGCTTTAAATTCTATGAATCTGTTAGTTACTGATCTCAGAAGTTACCCTGAAACCAGGTTTTCATTCGGTTAAAAACACTAATGCGATCTGTAAAACGCTCAATCATTTCCGGCTGAGCAATTTCATGAGCCGCTACAGCTGGCTCTGTATCAAGATCATCATATGCGTATTGCAGTAACCCGATAGATGTTGCAAAAACCGGATTACTTAAAATATCTTCCATTCCACGAACACCATGAGGTGATGCCAGGCGAACCGGCATGTGGAAAATTTCTTCAGCCAGCTCGACTGCCCCTTCCATCTTGGAAGTACCGCCAGTCAAAACAATGCCCGCTGCAACCAAGTCTTCAAATCCGCTGCGACGAAGCTCAGCCTGAATCAGGTTAAAGAGTTCTTCATAACGAGGCTCAACCACTTCTGCCAAAGCCTGACGAGAAAGGTCTCGGGCTGGGCGGTCACCCACTCCCGGTACTTTCACAGTTTCATCCGGGCCCGCAAGCTGTGCTAATGCACAGGCATATTTGATTTTGATATCTTCGGCATGCTGCATAGGTGTTCGCAGTGCCATTGCGATATCACTGGTGACCTGATCACCTGCAATAGGGATCACCGCTGTGTGTCGAATAGATCCTCCAGTAAAGATAGATATGTCGGAAGTACCACCCCCAACATCTACCATGCATACACCCAGTTCCTTTTCATCTTCCGTGAGTACAGAGTAACTAGATGCCAATTGTTCCAGCACGAGGTGATCAACCTCAAGTCCACAACGGCGAACACACTTTTCAATATTCTGAGCGGCATTAACGGAACCGGATACCAGATGCACTTTCGCCTCAAGGCGAACGCCCGACATGCCCAGAGGTTCGCGGATACCTTCAGAATGATCGATTTCATATTCCTGCGGCAGAATATGCAGAATTTTTTGATCCGCAGGGATAGCAACAGCACGGGCAGCATCAATAACGCGTTCAAGATCATAATCACTAACTTCGCGATCTCGAACAGCAACAATGCCATGGGAATTCAGACTGTTGATATGACTACCGGCAATACCTACGGTTACAGAATGGATTTTGCAGCCTGCCATCAGTTCAGCTTCTTCAACTGCACGCTGAATTGAACTCACTGTGGATTCGATATTTACAACCACACCTTTCTTAAGGCCTTTGGATGGATGTGAACCGATTCCGACAATATCAATATGTCCGTCGACACTTACTTCACCTACCAGGCAAACAACCTTTGAGGTTCCAATATCCAATGCGACGACCATATTTGAATTAGCTGTCATGTTCCCTTCGTACTTTTACCGGTTTTGGTAATAATAATTTTACTAGATGCCTTAAATAAGCCAACTATTTTTCGATGAATTTTTTTAAATACTTAAAAGTTTTTTAGTACATAAAAATCCAGCGCAGAATGACCACTTAACTATGTTATCGGCAGAACCAACGATTATTTAGTAAAAAAATTCAATAAATTTCAATGAGCTACCCTTGCTCAAATTACCACCAAAAAAGCTTCAGGATATTTAATTTCACTATTTCAATAGGTTAAAAAGACACCAAAAATCAAAACTTAATTTTGACAAATCCATTATAAATCAAATTTAAATTTTGATTTATAATAAAAATATCAAAACTTGATTTTGAATAATTAAATAAATATCAATATTTAATTTTGATTTTTCAAGAAATTTCATTTCTTAATTTTAATAAAAACACAACGTAAAGAACTGTCTCAGAGTGACTAAAGAAAGACAGGAGGAAGGCTGAAGAAAAACGCAGAAAACTGTATGAAATTTGTTCAGCTTGAAAAATAAGTCTGTAGAAATCTAGCGGGAATGGTAACTGTAACCACAATCAACAGACTGCCAGTTCTGCAGCTGTGGATGCGACGCAATATACTTCCTGATAGTTGTTTGCCCATCAGCGATGTAACTGGAGTCCAGAAAGTTGTTGAGCACCTCTCTGCCCTGCCCCTGGGCAGCCTGCAAACAGAAAGCCAGGTAACGCGGGAACGGTAGAATATCCGATCTCCATATCTTCCCCGGGTAGTGCTGCCCAACCCGCTCATGATATTCCTGAGCAGACTGACATTTTCGATGACGATAATAATCATCCGTTGAAGTAGTGCAGACGCGACCTGAGCTTATCAGGCCGGTACTCTCAATGGTTTCGACATCCACCCATTCAAAACGATGTTCTCTTTCGTAGAGCATCCTGAAATCGGCTTCAGTGCATTCAAATTGCGAGCAGATAATCTCGGAATGTGGGTCAGGCAAGGTCGAGCAGGACGCTAATTCCAGCGATGCTGGGTCTGCTCCATGGCGGCTAAGAAAGATAATACCAACTTTATTGAAGATTCGGCGATAGCCGGGAACTCTGACGATGCGGAAGTTCTGAAGTGCAGGAACGGTCTCCCGGGCAGATTGTTCCGAGAGCAGAGATCCATAACCGACCACAGAGATCATTACTGATCCGTCTCTGCCGCTTTTTCCAATAGATCCTGAGAGATCTTCTTCTTGCCGTCTGCACCCAGTTTCTGCAGCATCGAGACCTGATTAACCAGATTACCACGACCACTCACCAGGCGTTTGTGAGCCGTTTCAAAGGACTGTTGGGTTTTATTTAGGTTACGGCCGATATCTTCTACTGACTCAACAAAGCCAACAAATTTATCGTGCAACTCGCCACCACGCTTAGCGATCTCTTTCGCATTCTGGTTCTGGTGTTCATAACGCCAGATATTATGGATGGTTCTCAAAGTCACCATCAGCGTCGCCGGGCTGACCAACATAATGTTGCGATCAAATGCCTCTTTAAACAGAGATGGCTCCCGTTCAAGTGCTAACAGGAATGCCCCTTCGATTGGGATAAACAGAAGAACAAAGTCGAGTGTTCGAATGCTATCAAGCGACTCGTAAGCTTTGTCACTAAGGCCTTTAATGTGACCACGCACAGACAAGATATGCTCACGTAGGTAACGATCTTTTTCAGCCGGATCATCCACTGAGCAATACTGCTCATAAGCGGTCAGCGATACTTTGGAATCAACAATGATGTCTTTGCCATCAGGAAGGCGGATGATGGCATCGGGCTGGTAACGTTTACCTTCCTGAGAAACGGATACCTGAAGCTCAAACTCATGGCCTTTACGCAATCCGGATTCTTCAAGCGCACGCTCAAGCACCACTTCACCCCAGTTACCCTGGGTTTTGCTTTCACCTTTCAGGGCATTGGTCAGGTTGATTGCGTCTTCGCTCATCTGTTGATTAAGCTGTTTCAGATGCCCAATCTGCTCATGCAGAGCACGACGGTCTTTTGCTTCTTTATCGTATACATCCTCAACCCGGCGTTTAAATTCGCCCAGTTGGTCGCGTAAGGGATTAAGAAGATGACCCAGGTTTTCTTTATTGTTCTCACTGAAGCGTTTTGATTTCTCATCGAAGATTCGATTCGCCAGATTCTGGAATTCCTGCTTCAGCTGTTCCCGTGCCTGTTCCAGCGTTTTTAGTTTTTCGTTGTGTGAATTACGCTCTGTTTCTAACCGCGCTTCCAGTTCGGCAACCACTTCATTGCGGTCAGCTAGCTGAAACGCAGTTTGCTCCAGCTTTTTATCAACAGTGGATTTATCATTCACGGCCTGCGCCAGCAGAGGTTCAAGGTTATTCAAACGTTCATCTAAGCGGGTTTTCTGCAAATCGAGATGATGTTGTTCCTGCTGCAAGCCAGTTAGCTGCTGTTGCAGTTTTTGATTCTGTTCAGTTAACTGCGTTTGCTCTGAAGTTTTCAACTCCAGCTGGCTTTGTAATAAGGCCTCCTGTTCCTGACCTTTTTGCATCTGGTTCCGCCCCCACAAGAAAGCAAAGAACGCACAAACTGCAAAACCGGCAGCAATGCCAATCAACAGGCTTTGATGGTCAAGGTTATTCAGGAGATCGCCCATGGAATTTACCAGTAAAGATAGAGTACAGGCAGGGAAGCTACCGACAACAACGTCATAATTACCAGCCCTTTTATATCACCCAATACCTGCTGTACAACAACGTAATGGATAACCGGGAAGGTAACAAACATACACAAAAGAGGTATCCACCAATCCAGATGACTGAAACCGTATGCAGCCGCAAAGATAAATGTAATGGCTGCCAGGTTACCCGCCAGTACAATCTTAGTCATGCCTTCGCGTGTTGATGCAAAAGCAGGTTTGTCTTCATCAGCCAGTTTATTGATTCCACCAGCACATAAAGCGCCAGACATAGAAACCATACCTGTCACGATAAAGATAATAATTGGATCTATAGAAGGCACATCACTCTCCGGTCATCAGTAATTTTGTGCATTGTACGGCTTTTGAGTATTTCACCAAAGTTCATAACCAATAATTTGCGAAAAAAAACGGATCAATTTTACAAACGTGTTGTTGATCCATTTTGCGAGTATCGAAACGCCGATGTAGAATTCTTGCAATCACAGGCATAACCAAGGCTTTTCATGCTGCTTTTCAAAGGTTTACGTAAGCTTCTCTATCGTCATTTCAAAAACATGCGTTGGCAGGCGGTGTTTGCGTTACTGCTTGTTTACGGTCTGAGTAGTTGGCTGCTTTTAAGTTATGCCGGAGAAACCAGCCTTACCGGTAAAGACTTCCTGTACTGGTTACTCGTTACTGCCTCCACGGTGGGTTATGGGGATCTCTCCCCTGAAACTACCTTAGGTAAGTCAATCACGGCTTTTTATATCATCCCCTTCGGTTTAGGCATGTTTGCGCTGACTGTAGGTAAATTTGCAGCATTCAGTGCATTTCAGTGGAGAAAAGGTGTTATGGGCCTTAAAGATCTGGATCTACAAAACCACATCGTTGTTGTTGGTTGGAATGAGCAGAGAACCCTGCCATTACTTAAACTGCTGAGAACAGAAACCCAGCAAAATCTGAACCGGGATATCTGTCTCTGTGTAGCTGAAGAGATGGAAAACCCAATGCCGGGCAGTATTGAATTTGTTAGGGCATTAACCCTCAATGATGCCGATGAATTAGAGCGAGCTTCTATTACGGAAGCCTCGACCATCATTATTGATTGTGCCCGGGATGATCAGACACTGAGTGCTGCGCTGAATATCTACAATCTGAATGCCAGCGCGCACATGATTGCCTATTTCCGAGATGAAAGTCTGAGCAAGTTGTTAAAACAGCATTGCCCTACTGCAGAATGCACACCTTCTGTTTCCACAGAAATGATGGTGAAAACCGCTATGGACCCAGGTTCCAGCATTCTCCATCACGAGTTACTGAACGCCACCACCGGAATGACCCAGTACTCAATCATCATGCCAGAGAACCTGCCTGAGATTTCCGTAAGAGATTTGTATGTACCGCTCAAGGAAAATTACGGCGCAACTCTGATCGCCGTTGATCTGGATAACGATGGCAAACCCGAGGTAAATCCAACTCTGGAAAAACGCATTAAGCCAGGTTGTGCTATTTATTACATCGCTGAGAACAGATTAAAAGATCTGGATTGGTCAGCAATTACTGCATCCTGAGCTGAACCTAAATAGTGAGCTGAACATGAAGAAGTCTCTGCCTTTAATGCTCCTGCTTCTAAGCCTGCAGGCGGGAGCTTCCGAAACCGTTTATCGAATTATCGACAGCAGTTATACCCTGTGTGACACACTGCCCCGTTATCAACAGTTGCTGAAATGGTCCCTCTATGGCGTTGGCTCACCACCGGAAACCGGATGCTTCCCCGCCCCTGCCAATGCAAAAGCCATTATCAAGCAATGCCCGGAAGGTGATATTATTGTCTGCCAATTTCAGATAACCCCTGAAGATGGCCGCCCGGCTTACGACGCCTGGGCCAGCAAAGTAATGTTACGCCCTGACAAATAGAGAAAGACTAAGTGGAATTCCTGGTAAACGAAGCAATAGAAGATTATGCCTTTCAAAGCACCTCAGCTGAACCTGAGCTTCTGCAAGAACTTATCGATGAAACCAATAAGAACATGGGCTGGCCGCAAAAGCTGTCGGGTCGTCTCGTTGGACGTACGCTTAAGTTTCTTGCCCAACTCCACCAGCCCAAAAATGTGCTGGAAATTGGTATGTTCACGGGTTATTCCGCCCTCTCGATTGCTGAAGGCATGCCTGATGATGGGCGTATTATCTGCTGTGAGACCAACCCTCGCGCTATAGATTTCGCTAAAACATTTTTTGAGCGCAGCCCTCATGGTCACAAAATTGATGTGATTTTCGGTAAAGCTATCGAGACCATCGAAACACTGGATATGGAACTGGATTTCACCTTTATCGATGCCGATAAGCGTAACTATCTCAACTACTATCGTAAGGCCCTTGAGATGACTCGTCCGGGTGGCTTGATCGTACTCGATAACATGCTCTGGTCGGGTAAGGTCATTCAGCCAGAATCTGATATTGATGATGTACTGGTTGAGTTGAATAAAGAAATAGCAGCCGATCCCAATGTGGAAAACATTTTCCTTACCGTGCGTGATGGTATGAATGTGGTAAGGAAGATCAGATGATTTTTCTGATTAAAGGCCTGAACTCAGATACCCCATCTCTTGAACAAATAGTGGAGGCAACTGCTCTAAGTAAAGAAGAAGGTGTTGTCATTGATCAGGCTTCCACCGTGCTTGAGCTGTATCTGGATACTGAAGAAAACTCTGCCGTGATGCCGCTCTTACAGAAAATTCGTGATGAGTTTCTGCAGGATCTGGATCAGGTTGAAACTGTAAAAGAGATCTACGGTCTTATTTATTGGTTACTGGCCGATAATGGCGTAGATCATCGCGGTGAATCGTTGGAAGAAACCGCAGATCGGCTGGGTGATATCGATATAGAAAACGACAGTGATCTGTACACAGATATTATTTTTCACCTGAAAGATGCTGTGGAACGCATCTACGATATAGAACTGGAATAACCCACAATATCCCAGAA
>JASBRM010000190.1 GCA_030149405.1 Neptuniibacter sp.
CTTGTATGTTAACGCGAGCAGACATTCAACACCTTATCCCTGAAGCGGTGAAACAAGCCCTGCAGGAAGATGTCGGCAGTGGAGACATTACGGCCCAGCTTATACCTGCATCCCAACAGGCAACAGCTCGGGTGATTAGCCGACAGCAAGCAGTGATTTGCGGCGTAGATTGGGTAACAGAAGTGTTTCGCCAGGTTGATCCCGCACTTGCATTGGATTGGCAGGTTGACGATGGTGATCAGGTTGAAAGAGATCAGGTGCTGTTCTGGGCTAAAGGCTCTGCCCGCAGCCTCTTAACGGCAGAGCGCGCCGCGCTGAACTTTCTGCAAACACTCTCAGGCACGGCGACCGTCAGCAAAGAGTATTCTGATAAGGTGGCTGGTACTTCTGTAAAACTGCTAGATACTCGTAAAACCCTTCCGGGATTACGTTTTGCCCAGAAATACGCCGTAACCTGTGGTGGGTGTTATAACCACCGTATCGGCCTGTTTGATGCTTTTCTTATAAAAGAGAACCATATTATGGCCTGTGGCGGAATTGCAGAAGCGGTTCAAACTGCTCGCAACAATGAGCCCGGTAAGCTGGTTGAAGTTGAAGTAGAAACAATGGATGAACTGCATATAGCTCTCAATGCAGGCGCCGACATCATTATGTTGGACAACTTTACTTTGGAAGATATGCGACAAGCTGTTGATATCACAGAAGGAAAAGCGAAGCTTGAAGCCTCAGGTAATGTCACGGATGCCACTTTAAGGCCTATTGCAGAAACCGGTGTGGATTACATCTCCATAGGTGCACTGACGAAACATTGCCAGGCTGTTGATCTTTCGATGAGGTTAACCGAGAGCTGATAATATCGGCTGGTCATTTATCTATTCAAAATGACCAGCCTTTCGTAAGCCAATGGATTATCTGCAGCTATCAGCCGCTAATTTAACCCAATCTCTTTCTTCCTGAATTTTAACCACATCATAAACTTCAACGAAGGTAGTCTGAACTCCATTCGCAGTCAGAATCTTACAGGCAGCAGCTGCTGCATGATGAGGGTTTACAGTATCAGGCACAATACTTACTGCAAGCACTGAATCATCCTGCCACCATACTGGACGGGCAGGGAATTCTTTAAGTTCAAGAATCTGGTTTTCAACAATGCTTTTTACTTCGGGGGTTAATCGCTCTTTTGTATTGACGATGTACCAGGTAACACCTACACACGCAGCGATTAATAGAATGATTATTGTTCTTTTCATATATAGCAAAAATAAAAAAGCCCCAAAGTTGGGGCTTTGAAATATATTTTATGTATTAACGTGCAGGGCAACGGGAAGATGAAATACCTGTACACGAAATAGTCCACTGAATATTACCTTCAGCAGTTGCGGGGGTCAAAATGATAACATCAGCACCGCCATCAGATGTATCAGTCTGAGCATCCAGTGTATTTGTTAGAGCACCAGAAGCGTTAATTGCAGCCGTTAGAGCGCCAACGTGAGTACCAGTAATATCCGCATCAAAACCTGCTACAGAAGCTGCAGTAGTTGGCAGAGCAGCGTTCACATGATAATACTCCTCAATTGCAACCTTGTTACCCCCTGATAGAGAGATAACTTCTGCAAGCTTAGTACGGACAGTATAATCCTGATACGCAGGTAAGGCGATTGCAGCCAAAATTCCGATGATCGCAACAACGATCATCAATTCAATCAATGTAAAACCTTGTTGTTTCTTCATAATTTTCTCCAGCGAATAACCTTGAAATTAACCAAGTCTTTCAAATTGTAGCGCATTTTTTATAACACGCCAGCGATATAAGCTATATCTTGTCCCAGATATAAATATATCGAATCAAAGTACTACTATAATGCGCATTTCAAAACCACCACGCAAATGTTATTTTAGTCCATAATGGATATAAATCATGGAATATGCTGAGAGGTTTTAAAATTGCTTTCAAACCAGCCCCTGAGTGGACTAGCAAAGCGCCTTGTAAATGAAGGTGTCTGTTCAGCAGAAGTCGCCACTGATGCAACTTTACAGTGTCGGGAAAAGCAGCAAACCTTTATTTCTTATATCATTGAACAGCGGCTTGTTAGTGCATATCGTGCCGCAGCTGCTGCTTCTGAAGAATTTGGTATCCCTTTGCTAGACTTAGACGCTCTGGATCCAAATGCTCTTCCAAAGGGTCTTATTAAAGAATCCCTCATCACAAAACATCATGCTTTACCTCTCCAGAAAAGGGATACTCGCCTCTTTGTTGCTATTGCTGACCCAACTAATATTCAAGCATTAGACGAATTCAAATTTCAAAGCGGTATAACAACCGAAGCCGTTATCGTAGAGGAAGACAAACTCACACGTGCAATTGAGTCCTTCCTTGATACACAAAACGATGCACTAGATGACCTGGATGATAGTGATCTGGACAATCTGGAAATTGATGATGGCAGCGAAGCAACGAGTGAAGAAGAAAGTTCAGAAGACGCTGCTAACGATGCTCCTATTGTCCGTTTTGTAAATAAAATCTTATTAGATGCAATTAAAAATGGCGCTTCCGATATTCATTTTGAGCCATACGAAAAAAGTTATCGGATACGAAGCCGAATAGACGGAATTCTACAAGAAATAGCGAAACCACCTTCAAATCTTGCTTCCAGACTTTCTGCCCGCCTAAAAGTCATGTCACAAATGGACATCTCAGAAAGGCGAGTCCCTCAAGACGGCCGTATCAAGATGAAAATCTCCAAAAATAGAGCTATAGATTTTCGTGTTAACACTTTGCCCACCTTATGGGGTGAAAAAATTGTGTTACGTATTCTTGACCCTAGCAGTGCCAAGATGGGCGTCGAAGCACTTGGTTTCTCGGAATTTCAGAAAGAACGTTATCTTGGAACCCTTCACCAACCACAAGGCATGGTTCTTGTGACGGGTCCAACGGGTAGTGGTAAAACTGTCTCTCTCTACACCGGCCTGAACATTCTTAATACTGAAGAACGAAATATTTCGACCGCAGAGGATCCTGTTGAAATAAACCTAGAAGGCATTAATCAGGTACATGTAAACACCAAAGTAGGTCTCACATTTGCTGAAGCATTAAGGGCTTTCCTGCGTCAGGACCCAGATGTAGTTATGGTAGGTGAGATCCGAGACTTAGAAACCGCCGAAATAGCCATTAAAGCAGCCCAAACAGGCCATATGGTCTTATCTACTCTGCATACCAATAGTTCTCCCGAAACCCTTACTCGATTAAGAAATATGGGCGTCCCAGCTTTCAATATTGCTACCTCAGTCAGCCTGATTATCGCACAACGACTCGGCCGTCGACTTTGCGAAAGCTGTAAAACTCCATTAACACTCCCAGAACCTACACTTATTGAAGAAGGGTTTTCAAAGGAACAAATCAAAAACCTAAATATGTTTGAAGCTAATCCAGAAGGCTGTAACAAGTGTAACCGAGGCTTCAAAGGCAGGGTCGGGATCTATGAAATGTTGAAAATGACACCAGAAATCGCTGGAGTCATTATGGAGAATGGTACTTCTCTGGATATACTAGAGGTAGCAACAACTCAAGGCTTCCAGAGCTTAAGACAATCTGGGCTTTCTAAAGTTGCCGAAGGCATTACCAGCCTGGAAGAAATGAATCGCGTTATCAAAACCTGACGGACGGGGCGTACAACATGGCAAAAGAAGCCAAGCTACAGACCTTCACATGGAAAGGCAAAGATAAAAATGGCAATGCCAGCAAGGGCAAAATAGATGCTCCTAACGTTGCTTTTGCTAAAGCACAGCTAAGAAAACAAGGTATTTCCCCTACTGGTGTAAAAAAACAAACAGGAGCTGGGCTGTTTAGCTCTGAAAATAAGCCAATAAAGCCAGTTGATATCGCATTTTTTACCCGGCAAATGGCCACCATGATGAAATCGGGTGTTCCCCTTCTTCAGGGGCTTGAAATCACAGCCGGTGGTATAGAAAAAAAGAAACTTAAAGATATCGTTTATGAAATCAAAAATGATGTTAATAGCGGTACTGACTTATCTTCTTCGCTAGCTAAACACCCTGTTTATTTTGACGACCTTTACTGTAATCTTGTGAGCGCTGGTGAGAAATCTGGTGCTCTGGAACAAATGCTGGATCGAATAGCCACATATAAGGAAAAGTTAGAATCATTAAAGGCAAAGATAAAAAAAGCTTTAACCTATCCTACCGCGGTTGTTCTGGTCGGTATTGTTGTATCCGCAATACTGCTTGTAAAAGTTGTTCCTCAATTTGAAAGTGTATTCAAAGGATTTGGAGCAGACTTACCTGCGTTTACTCAATTTGTCATTGGATTATCTGAAATTGCTCAGGAATGGTGGTGGATTGTACTGTTATTAGCCGTTGCTTCCGGGTATCTATTTAAAAAAGCTGTGCAAAAATCCCAAAAATTTAGTGATGGGGTTGATAAATTTGTTCTGAAAATTCCTGTCATTGGCCAAATACTTCAAAATGCCTCTGTTGCCCGGTTTTCCAGAACATTAGCCACAACATTTGCGGCAGGTGTACCTCTCGTAGATGCTCTTGATTCTGCTGCGGGTGCATCCGGAAACGCTGTTTACCGTGATGCAATATTACAGATAAAGAATGGCGTATCTACGGGCCAATCTCTCAAAAACGCAGTAACTATGACCGGTGTTTTCCCAAACATGACTGAGCAGATGATTGCAATTGGCGAAGAAGCCGGTTCGCTGGAAATGATGCTTGAGAAAATAGCAGACTTCTATGAAGAGCAGGTGGATAACGCGGTAGATAACTTATCCAGCCTGTTAGAGCCACTTATCATGGTAGTTCTAGGTGTTTTGGTGGGCGGTCTTGTAATCGCTATGTACCTACCAATCTTCCAGTTGGGTAATGTGGTTTAGCACTTAATGTTTCCTGTTATTCTTGACCCTACATGGGCGATTGCTATTGCAGCTCTCTTCGCCCTTTGTGTAGGTAGCTTTTTGAATGTTGTGATTTACCGCCTTCCAATCATGATGGAGAGAGAGTGGCAATCGCAAGTTAATGATACAGTTGATACAGAAGCAGAAGCCTTCTCGCTTTCTGCGCCCGCTTCCACTTGTCCAAAATGCGGACATAAAATCAAGTGGTTTGAGAATATTCCTGTTATCAGCTATCTGGCTCTTCGCGGCAAGTGTTCAGGCTGCAAGACACCTATATCCATTAGATACCCTTCTATTGAACTGATTTCCGCTATCACAGTGGCTTTTGCAGTATATGTTTATGGCTTTAATGAAATCAGTCTCTCTGTAGCGATATTTACCTGGATACTTATCTCACTTATTTTTATCGATATTGATCATCAGCTGTTACCTGACAAATTAACCCTTCCTCTCCTCTGGCTAGGATTATTGGTTAACAGCTTTGGATTGTTTACTTCCTTAGAAAACGCAGTTTATGGAGCAATGGCAGGTTACCTTAGCCTCTGGTCTGTGTATTGGGCCTTTAAACTGCTGACTGGCAAAGAGGGCATGGGCTATGGCGACTTTAAGCTTTTAGCCGCTCTAGGAGCCTGGGTTGGTATTGGTCAACTACCTCTGATCATTTTGCTGAGTTCACTTGTGGGAGCTATCTTCGGGGTATGCATGATTCTGTTCAGTAAACATGCTAAAGAGAACCCAATCCCATTTGGCCCTTATCTTGCGATTGCCGGTTGGATAGCCCTTTACTGGGGCAATACCATTACTGAAACCTATCTTGAGTTACTTAGGGTTTAACGTTGTTTGTTGTAGGGATTACTGGCGGTATCGGTAGTGGCAAAAGCGCTGTTACAAGCTTTATTGAAAATCGAGGCATTAACATCGTCGATGCTGACATTGTCGCTAGACAAGTCGTAGAGCCTGGGTCTAATGCTCTAAAACAGATAGAAGATCATTTTGGTCCAGATATCATCAGCATAGATGGCTCACTGGATCGCGCAGCACTGAGGAAGATAGTATTTAAAGCTCCAGAAGAAAGGCAATGGCTTGAATCTTTGCTTCACCCTTTGATCCGCGAAACCATTCTCGAACAATTAACAGAATCTAAATCCCCTTACGCAATTCTTAGTTCACCCTTGTTGCTGGAAACAAACCAGCATGAACTGGTCGACCATATCGTTGTTGTAGATGTGCCAGAGGAGACTCAGATCCAGAGAACCACACGACGCGATGACAACAGTATTGAGCAGGTTAAAGCGATCATATCAGCTCAAATGCCGAGGCCAGAAAGATTGAAGCACGCGGATAGCGTAATCAGTAATGATGGAGATTTACTTTCCCTAGAGCAAAAAGTCACTAAATTACATCAGCAACTGCTCTTTAAAGCACAAGAAGAATCAGATGACTAAAGCCAAAATCAAATGCCCAACATGCGAGAAAGAGCATGTTTACGATAGCACCAACCCATTCCGTCCATTCTGTAGTGAACGTTGCAAAATGATTGATCTTGGAGCTTGGGCAAACGAAGAATATACAATCCCGGAGTCTAAAGCTGTAAGTGACTTCAGTAGTGGAGTACTGGAAGATAACTCTGAATCAGGCACTATCCCTCCAACCATGCACTGATCGCCGCTATTCCTTGTGCTCCACAATCCTTAGCTGTGCTAATATCTGCAGATGAAACGCCTCCCAATGCATACACTGGAACCGGACACTGGTCGACAATACCCTTAAAATCGTTCCATCCAAGCGTTTCAGCCTCTGGATGAGATGTCGTTTTAGAGACCGGCGATAACGTAACAAAATCCAGCCCTTTCATTACCGCCATCTCAATCTCTTCTAATGAGTGACAGGATGCACTTAACCACCGCCCGCTGAATTCATTTCGATGGCCCAAGCATTTGAGTTCAGAAGAAGTTAAGTGCAGCCCAGAAGCTTGTGATTGATTAGCCAGCTCACAATCTCTGTTGATCACAAAAGCCAGCCCAGCCGCTTCACAATGTGTATTTATATCTTTGACTAGCAACTTAAACTGCTGATCATCAAGATGGTGAGCGCGCAGCATAACACCCTTGACCCCTAGCTTCTGCGCCTGACCGATTTTCTTAATGAACTCATCCACCTCAGAAATACCTTCTGGGGTGATAAACCAGGAATCGGGCAGC
>JASBRM010000194.1 GCA_030149405.1 Neptuniibacter sp.
ACTGTGTGATATTACGGCGATTGAGCAACTTAACAGTGATGTTTATCGAATCCGTTTGAAAATGCCTGCTACGGCCTCACTGTCTGCGGAGTTCTATGCTGGGCAGTACCTGGATATTATTCTGCCAGATGGTAAACAGGCTTCCTTTTCTATTGGTTCGGCGCCTGATCAGGGGCGTGACCTTGAACTGCATATCCGCCATATGCCGGATAGTGAAATGTCGAATGCCATTATGTCTCATCTGCAGAATCATAAGCAGGTAGAGGTAGAAATCCCTAAGGGTGACTGTTATCTACAGGCGCATACGATCAGCCCTGAAACGCATCTAATTTTTGCAGCGGCGAGCACCGGCTTTGCTCAGGTAAAAAGTGTGGTGGAGCACTTGTTGGCAAATCAGTTTGGTAATCAGATCCATATCTACTGGGGTGCCCGAGTTGAAGAAGATATGTATCTGGAGAAACTGCCTATGCAGTGGGCAATTGAACACCCGAATGTTCATTTTGAACCTATTGTCAGTGAACCTGAAAAAAGCCCAGGCTGGGAGGGACGTACCGGACTTTTACCAGAAGCTGTTTTGGCTGACTTTGACAGTTTTGATGATGTTGAAATCTTCACTAGTGGTTCTCCGGCCATGGTTTATGCATTACTGGACGCTTGTGAAGAACGTGGATTCAGAGAAGAGAATATGCACTCAGATGTCTTTGCATATGCTCCGCGGAATAAAGATTAATCTTAAAAAGATGCTTTGTTTGTATAACATACCCGGGCTAGCATTCGGTTATGTAAAAAGATAAGCTGTCAAAAACTTACCTCCATTCAACTAGGGATGCATATTGATGGAGCAGGGTGACACAAAAGTATTGATGGTAAGGCAGCCAATCTTTAACGATAAATTGAAGATTGTTGCCTACCAGCTGCGTTACAAACATTCTGAGCAAGCTGAACATTCGTTATTTGATAGTGATTCAGAGGGCTCCAATCTTCTAATAAATACCTTCACCAGTCTATGTCAGGACGGCAAGCTTGGTCGTGTTCCTCTGCTATTGCCTTTTCCAAATCATATGTTATCTGATGATGAACCTCTGATGCTGCCACAGAGAGGTTTGGTGATTGAGATAAGTCCGGATATTGAGGTTACTGATACGGTTATTAACCATGTAAAAGAATTGAGGAAGAATGACTATAGGGTTGCTTTAGATGGTTTTGCTTTGCAATCAAATCTTCTGCCTCTGGTGAAATTGGTTAACATTGTAAAAGTTGATTTTGCCCACGTAAGCAAAAAGAAAATCGAACCCCTTGTGAAAATGCTGCTCAAAGCAGGTATCACCCCTCTCGCTGAAAATGTGGATGACTTTGAGACGCTTAAGTTCTGTCGTACTGCGGGCTTTAAGTTATTCCAAGGTAAGTTTATAAGTCGCCCCACAAAAGTACTGGGAAGAGAAGTTCCAGGTAATAGCGCAGCTCTGCTTAGATTACTAGCACAGTTGCAAAAAAGTGATATCACTCCACAGGAGATTGAAGAGCTTATTATCATGGATGCTAAGCTCAGCTTCAAAATACTCAGAGTCGTTAACTCCGCAGCCTACCAACTCACCAGCCCTATTACCTCTATGCATCAGGCAATCGTATTATTGGGGCATAATCAGTTACGTAAATGGGCAACCCTGATTACGCTTGCTAGCAGTGATGATAAGCCAGAAGAGTTAAGCCGTAATTTCCTTGCTCGTGGCCGGATGTGTGAGCTTGTCGCTCAGTCTGCAGGAATGGGGCAGGAAGAGAGCGCTTTTATGGTGGGTATGATCTCTCAGTTGGATATCCTTTTGGATGTGGAGATGGATACCTTGCTTGAGCAGATTCCGCTGGAAGATGAAATCAAAGATGCTATATCCAATAACCGTGGACCATTGGGTGAGTTACTAAAAGCGGTGATTGCATTTGAAGAAAGTGATTGGCTTGAAGTAGAGAAATTCCAGCTGGGTAAAGAATTTTTTGATGTGGCTTACCGCCACAGCTTACATTGGGCTGATCAGGCACTGGAAGCTTTAGGAAGTGAAGATACAGAAGGCTCTGAATAAGGGACAATTTTTTAGCGACAAATAGATGAAATAAAAAAGGGTACATGAAGTACCCTTTTTTACGTTTGGCTGTTGCTCTGTTTATGACTAAGCACTTACCTGAGTTTCTTCTGGCATAGGAAGTTCCGGAAGCCCGGTGGTGACCAGATTGATATTCTGCTGAAGCAGCAGTTGTGCCTGGTCTGATTCACCAAGATGTCTTAACAGCCGGGTGAGCTCTCCCAGAGTCTCCGCAGACGGTTCCAGATCCAGGCTCTGTTCAAAATACTTTACAGCCTGCCCCCAATACTGATTACGCATAGATAGGCGACCTAAAGTCAGAAGAAGTGCAGGGCTTTCAGTGTGTTTCTTCGCCCAACTGCGCGCTTGATCTAGCTGTTTCTTGGCATTTTCTCCACTCACGCGACCATACAGATTGACCAGTTTTTCATCCCAGTTTTTCTTGATCAGATCACGTAAGTTTTGTTCTGCCCGGCTTTCAGCACCCAGTGAAACCAGCAGTTCCGTATATTGTTGCACTAAATCACTTTTAAGAGTCTGCTCAGTAGGCAGCTCGCGCCAGGTTCTACCTAAAGCCGTTAAACGATCTTCATCGCTTGTTTCAATCGGAAGGTTAGCCACACTCTCATTCAGAATATGGCTGTAACATTCGCTGCTGAGTGCATTCAGCTCATCTTCTTTTAGTGCTTGATGACTGCGTAGGACTGGGATTAGCTTTGATAGTGCTTTCCAGTCATTCAGGCGCAAATACACATCTTTCAGCAGTTTCATCACGTAACTGTTTTTCGGAGCCAAAGAACGTAATCTCAGCAAAGTAGCGAGACAAGGTTCAAGCTGCCCTCGAGAGAGCTGAATTTCTGCTTGAGTAATTGCTACAGTCACTTCTGCTTCTGGCGTACTTGATCTGGCTTTCTGCAACAAATCATCGGTTGCCTGATCATTATTCTGTTCATGAGCCGCGCGTGCAGCAGACAGGTAATTGATCAGTGGCAGATCGGATTTTTCCGCAGCCTGAGCCAGTTGTTTCTGAGCCTGAGCCCAGTTACCTTCAGATAAAAGGGTAAGCCCTTTGAGGGTTTTTCGACGACTAATACGCTGATTTCTGTGTTCTTTCCAGGCATGTAACTTCGCTGTAGGGAAGCGAGTGCGAGTGATCAGGTTAACCAGCCAGTGGAAAGCTACAAAGCTGACTGCAATTAAAACAACCAAAACCCAGAGGCTGGTTTCTATAGTTGTCTGGTCATAAGCAACCAGAACATAGCCTGAGTCTTTGATCATTTTCTCGCCCAGCCAGGCACCGGCAGCGAGCATAATCAGTAAGAGAAGGAACAGCTTTTTCATCAGGATGCTCCTTGTTCCTTAAGCTTGGTCATGTGCGACACATATTGCTTCAGTGTTCTCAATGATCCGCTGATGTCCGGCATTTCAGTCGTCACTTTAACCGATTTCAATTCCGACAGCCCATTCAGCAGGCTTTGAGTCGTAGCGTCCTGCTCTTCAAAGTAGGTGCTGATCCAGTTATGAGCTTTATTCAGACTGGCATCAAATGAAGCCTGTTTCCGTTGCAAAAGTGCAAGTTGAGCTTGTTCCAGCATCAGATGCAGGTTTTGCTGCAAATAGTATGTTTGTTCTGGGGACAGAAGCGGTTCGATAGGTTCATCGCGGTGTCTGATAACAACCAGACTGCCGAGTTTCTCGGAAGCTTTGCTCCAGGTTGCTTTCAGGTCGTTACTCCAGGATTCAGAAACCACTTCAGGAGCAACTTCCTCAATCAATTCTGGAAGTTTGTGTTGCTCGGAAATTGGGATTAAACGCAGGTTCTTAACCTGGCCGTTGAGGGCACCTAGCTTCAGGAACACACCTTCAGTATCCAAGGTTGGAACCGCCTCAAGCGCTGCAATATCTTCTGCCAGAGCTTTACGCACTTCATAAATAGAAACATCATCTGTTTCTTTCAGAATCTTATCTGCAGATTTCAGCAGAGTTAGAGCGCCATCTTTAGTGTTTTCCATCAGCACTCGCTGATTAGCGAGGCGGAGGAGGTACTCAACTTCAGCTAATAGCCAGTCCTTGCGAGATGTATTTTGATTGGCAGTAACCTGCTGAATACTTTTAGTCAGTCTGCTTTGCAGCTCATCAATGTTTTGTTTTTC
>JASBRM010000200.1 GCA_030149405.1 Neptuniibacter sp.
AGTTCAGGTGATCTGATTGAAATCGACAGTCCTGATCGCGAGCAGGTATGTGAAGTATTGGTTATTGACTCGCAGGGTAATGCCGCTCCGCAACTGTTGAGTGACCTTTTTCCGGTTGAAGCAGTAGAGATTAAGAAGCAACTGGAGTCTGGTGGTCAGGCGGGTTCTGAACTACGTGAGCAACTCGAAAGTTGGAATGTTAAAGCCGCTCATTTGCGTAATGCCTTGCGTATTCCGGGTGATGAAGGTTGTACTTTGCAGGCGGTAGCCGATGTGACGGTTATTTTTGCGGCAGCCGGTACAGATATGCTGGTGGATGAACACAGTCCGGTTACCGAGATCAATCTCAGCCTGACCCACTCACTACCTTTTCAGGAGTATCTACCAGAACCACTGGCTGAAGTAAAAGCTGAGATCAGAGTGCCTCGTGCTACCGCACATACCTATGAAGTGAAAGCGGGTGACTGGATTCAGATTATCGATGTTTCAGGTAAGCAGTGTTCTGACTTCCTGGCGTTTGATAAAGCCGAATTGCTCGATGGTAAAGAGTTAGGGCTGGATGCGGTTGCAACACGCACAGTGATCGGCATGAGTAACCCTCAGCCGGGGCTGTTTTCGCGCTTCTTAGGCACGGATATGCAGGCGATGGTTGAGGTAGTTCAGGATACCGTTGGCCGCCATGACAGTTTCCTGATGGCCTGCACACCCAAATATTATGAAGACAGCGGTTACTTCGGCCATATCAGCTGCAGCGATAACTTTAACCGGGCTTTAACTCAGTATGGCGTGGCCCCAAGGCCTGCATGGCCGGCAATCAATTTCTTTTTTAATACAGGTATAGAGCCTTGTGGCACCGTCTTTATGGACGAGCCCTGGTCAAGAGCCGGGGATTATGTGCTGCTAAGAGCCAATCGGGATCTAATCTGTGCCTCTTCGGCATGTCCGGATGACATTGATCCTGCCAACGGTTGGAACCCAACCGATATCCATGTGCGCATTTATGACTCACAGCATGAGTTTCCTCGCGCCATTGCCCATCGTATTTCACCAGAGGAGCTACCTCGAATGACCAAAACTACCGGATTTCATGAACCGATTTCAGCTCTGACAAAACAGTTAATTGAGTATCGCGGCTACTGGGTCGCTTCCGAGTACGAAGGCTGGGGGGCTAAGGCGGAATATCTGGCGTGCCGTGAACGCGTGGCGATGATTGATCTGTCACCTCTGCGCAAGTTTGAGATTACAGGGCCTGACGCCGAAGCATTTCTCCAGTACTTGCTGACCCGAAATGTCAGACGACTGGCGATAGGGGAGATCGCGTATTCAGCAATCTGCTTTGAAACCGGCGGCATGATTGATGATGGCACTATTTTCCGAATGGGCGAGCAGTCGTTCAGATGGGTGTGTGGTGATCCGTACACCGGTATCTGGATGCGTAATCAGGCCCGGGAAAAGGGCTATAAAGTCAGCGTTCGTAATTCAACAGAACAGCTGCATAACATAGCTGTGCAGGGGCCGCAAAGCCGTAACCTGTTGCGTGAGGTGATCTGGACTCCAGAGTGTCAGCCGACCATGGATACACTCGCCTGGTTCCACTTCCTGATCGGACGCATTGGCGGACCGGATGGCATTCCAGTAATGGTTTCAAGAACCGGATACACCGGCGAGCTGGGCTTTGAAGTCTGGTGTCACCCCAATGATGCAGAAGCGGTTTGGAAGGCGATCTGGGACGAAGGTCAGCAGTACGAGATTGCTCCCATGGGTTTTGATGCACTGGATATGCTGAGAATCGAAGCCGGGCTGATCTTTGCGGACCATGAGTTCTGCCCGGAAACCAATCCTTTTGAAGCCGGTATTGGTTTTACTGTTCCGCTTAAATCCAAAGAAGAGAACTTTATCGGCCGCGAAGCCATTGCCCGCCAGGCTCCGGAAAGCCGGAAAAAACTGGTCGGGCTCATCCTTGATGAGGGCGAGAGTGCGGCACATGGGGATCAGGTATATCAGGACCGTTTTCCCGTGGGTGTTGTCACCAGCGCAACGCCATCACCACTGATGGGCAAGCAGATTGCGCTGTGCCGTATTGCACCGGAGTTCGCCGAAAAGGGCACCCGAATACAGGTCGGAAAACTCGACGGCCATCAAAAAAGATTAGACGGAGAGGTGACAACCTTACCGTTTTACGACCCTGAACGTACCCGTGTGCGTTCATAACTTACCCAACCGTTCAGCTTAAAAAATGGAGGTCAGTGTCTTCAAAAATGACTTACAGCTTACAGGCAACAAAGCGAATCGCTACGCATGCAAATGCGAGCTAAGAACGCACTTCTAAGTGTTGCCCCCGGCTCTGATGGACAAGCTAAAACCATCATTGTCGACAGCAATGCTCAGCGTAAAAAAAGCTGAACGAAATCTTAGAAAAGCGTTTTGTGGCACAAAGTGGAACATCAAATCGAGAGAAGAACCACTTTAGTGCCAGATAAAAAGTGCTGGAAATGCAGATGTGTACTAACTATATGAAATTAAAGGAATTGATTTTTTAGGTACAGTGTTTGCATTTCCTATTAAGAAATTTTTATTACTGCTGGTGCTTATTCTTGTAGGGGAGCAAATAGGTATTCAGAGTAAAAAAGACAGTTCTAATCACAATAGGGGGGTCCCATGGACCAAGCACAAGTAGCAGAGAAGCTTGTAGAGCTTCAATCTATGATCGAGATGACCAGCACGATCAATATGGAAGTATTTTATTGGTGGTGTACTGGTTTGATGGTGATCATTCACGCAGGCTTCCTGGCCTACGAAATGGGTGCATCACGACTAAAAAATGCCCTGGCATCAGGTGTTAAAAATATTCTGGCGTTCGCCTTTGTAATTCCAACGTTCTTCTTCTTTGGCTGGTGGATCTACCTGGCTATGTACAATGGCTTTGTTCCAGATTTCGAAGCTGCTGTGGCGGGTCTGCCATGGTCTGAATATATGGGACCGAACCTGACCGATAATGCCAGCGGTATTTTCTGGGGTGCCTTTGTACTGTTCTCTGCGACGACTGCATCGATCTTCTCTGGTGCGGTAATTGAACGTATCCGTATGAGCTCCTTCCTGATTCTGGCGATCATTCTGGGTTCCGTAGTATGGGTTCTGGGTGCATCCTGGGGCTGGCATCCAACCGGTTGGTTGACTGTTCAGTGGGGCTTCCACGACTTTGGTGCGGCGGGTGCTGTACACATGGTTGCAGGCTTCTTCGCACTGGGTGTAATCATCAACCTGGGTGCACGTATTGGCCGTTTCGCTCCAGACGGTACGCCAATCGCGATTAGCGGTCACAGCATGCCAATGACCATCATCGGTCTGATGCTGATCATCGTAGGTTTCTTCGGTTTCCTGGGTGGTTGTATCATCTATGCCGGCAGCGGCCAGTGGACAACAATCTTTGGTACACCACTAACGCTTTCTGCTGTGAGCTTTAACACTCTGATGGCATTCTCCGGCGGTATCATTGGAGCTTACGTTGTAACGCGTCAGCCGTTCTGGATGATGTCAGGTGCGCTTGCAGGTATCTTCTCTGCGGCTCCAGGTCTTGATCTTTACTACCCACCGCTGGCATTCCTGATGGGTATCACAGGTGGTGTTGTTGCACCTCTGGCAGATAAATTCATCACCAACAAATTTAAGCTTGACGATGCAGTAGGTGCCTTTGCCGTACACGGTATGGGTGGCCTTGTCGGTATCGTGGGTCTGGGTATCTTCAGCGGCTTCCCGAATGTTGTTGAAGGCGCGCCAGATATTTCATTCACAGGTCAGCTGATGAGTGCTGGTGTCATGGCTGCACTTGGCTTTATCCCAGGCTTCGGTCTCTCATGGGTAATGGCGAAAGCTGGTTTCCTACGTGTACCACCAAAAGCTGAAGAGATGGGTCTGGATGAAGTGGAAGTACCACTGGAAGCTTATCCGGAATCCGTACCTGCTACTCAGGACAATTCAACTCCAACACCTACTTCAGTAACTGCTTAAGGAGAATATTATGAACGCAAGTCCTATTACTACTTGGGAAGGTGCAGAAGCGTATTTCACTTTTGCTGACAGTCCAACAGCGATGATGATCATTCTGTCATTATCAATCGCTGCAACGATTGGAACCATCATTGCTACGATCAAACATGAGAATGACACTTTTATTGACTATAAGTAACTCATAGTTCCTGGCAAATGGTAATTATGGATAACGCCGGCTCTGCTGGCGTTATTCATTTCTGGAGAATTTATGGCATTTTCGATGATTGCAGGTGGACATACCTGGCAGTTTGAAGATCTGAAAACAGTAATGGCGAAAGCCAGCCCGGATCGATCCGGTGATCGTCTGGCGGGCCTGGCCGCAGATACAGCACAGGAACGCGTTGCTGCTCAGATGGTTTTGGCCGACGTTCCTCTCAAACAATTTTTGACTGAGGTTTTCATCCCTTATGAAGAGGATGAAGTCACCAGGCTGATTATTGACTCACACGACGCAGAAGCATTTACGCCGGTTTCTTCTTTAACCGTAGGCGAGTTCCGTAACTGGTTATTATCGGAGCAAGCCGATACTGAAACTCTGAAAGCTCTCGCACCGGGTTTAACCCCCGAAATGGTCGCCGCAGTATCAAAAATTATGCGGGTGCAGGATCTTATTCTGGTGGCTAAAAAGTGCAGTAACGTCACCGCATTTCGCAACACCATCGGTTTACCGGGGCGTATGGCAACCCGCTTACAACCTAATCACCCAACCGATGATCCAACTGGCATTGCCGCCAGTGTTCTGGATGGTTTGCTCTATGGTAATGGTGATGCCGTGATTGGCATCAACCCCGCCAGTGACAATATATCCGCCGTTACAACCATGATGAAGATGCTGGATGATGTGATCCAGCGCTATGAGATACCCACGCAGTCCTGTGTGCTAACCCATGTAACCACCCATAT
>JASBRM010000203.1 GCA_030149405.1 Neptuniibacter sp.
CATGCGTACTCTAGGGGCGATGCCTCCCCATAAGCAGCGCCGAATTGCCCGGGAGACTCTGGATATCTACGCGCCTATCGCAGCGAGATTGGGTATGCGAGACATCCAGGTTGAGCTGGAAGATCTCGCATTTCAGGCGCATTTCCCTATGCGGTCGAAGCACATTCGCCGTGCAGTGGTTCAGGCTCGTGGTCAGCGTAAAGATATCATCAGTTCGATTCAGGAGACCATCGAGAAACGACTTCATAAAGAAGGTTTGAAAGGTCAGGTAACCGGTCGCGAAAAACACCTCTACAGCATCTATTCGAAGATGAAGGCGCAGCGTAAATCGTTCTCTGAAATTATGGATGTGTTTGCCTTCCGAATTGTTACAGAGTCTGTAGATGATTGTTACAGGGCTCTGGGCACTGTTCATAACCTCTACAAACCTGTGCATGGTCGCTTTAAAGACTACATTGCTATCCCCAAAGCTAATGGCTACCAGTCTCTTCACACAGACCTGTTTGGTGCACGTGATATCACCATTGAAGTACAAATCCGTACCCAAGAGATGGATGCGGTTGCCTGCCAGGGTATTGCGGAGCATGGCCATTATAAAAATGATGATGGAACGGACGCATACGAGAGCGCAGTAGGTTCTTATAAACGTGCGCGTAAGTGGGTACAGGGTTTGTTGGAAATGCATCAGCGTGCCGGTAACTCAATGGAGTTTATCGACAGCGTTAAGACTGATCTTTTCCCTGATGAGGTTTACGTTTTCACACCACTTGGCAAGATAATGGAACTACCAAGTGGCGCCACTCCGGTCGATTTCGCCTATGCCGTGCATACGGATGTTGGTAATTCCTGTGTGTCTTGTCGAATTAATCGCCGCTTAGCGCCTTTGTCACAGCCACTGGAAAATGGCCAGACGGTAGAAATCATAACGACACCCAGTGCACAGCCTAATATGGCCTGGACCAACTTCGTGGTTACGGGTAAAGCACGTTCGGCGATAAGACATTTTCTGAAGAATCAGCAACGCCATGAGTCTGTTGAACTTGGGCGTCGTTTGTTGAATCAGTTCCTGGCGAATTACAGCTCCAGTGTAAATGAGATTAATACGCTCAAGCTCAATGAGCTTCTGCAAGAAGCTGAGTTGCAAACACTGGACGATCTGCTTGAGGATATTGGCTTAGGAAACCGCATGGCGTATGTGGTTGCGCGTCGTTTACGTCCAGTTGAAACGGAAGAAACGGCCACCGATGAAACGGACAAGAGTCGTCGTCAAAAACCTATGTCAATTAAGGGCACTGAAGGTATGGTTTTGCAATATGCGAAGTGTTGCTTGCCAATTCCTGGCGATAAAATTATCGGTCACATCAGTACAGGTAAAGGTTTGGTGATCCATCAGACGGACTGCCGAAACATCGGTTACCTGCGAGATGATCCTGAGAAATGTATCTATCTTGAGTGGTCAGATCATTTCGATGAAGAGTTCAGTGCAAACCTGGATGTTGAAGTGGAATCTCACCGAGGAATTATTGCGGAACTTGCTACCACTGCCGGCGCCACTAAAGCAGATGTCGTAGCGATTGATATTAAAGAGCACGAAGGCCAACTGGCCCATGTGCATATGGAAGTGACTGTTACCGACCGGACTCATCTTGCAACAGTGATGAAAAAGCTGCGCCGCCTTAAGAGCGTAAACCGGATCAACAGGGCTTAGGGAACCTACGAATAAGTTCTGTTGGCGCTCTGGCTTCTTTGATGGTTCCTTAGTCTCCCAGAGCTAAGCCTTCCCTCCGATTATCCACACCCGCTTCCCAGCTGCCATCTTCTGTGCGACGGAACCCGTGCAGGCCACTGTTAAGGTCACGGACTTTTATCTGGTGACCTTTGATGCTTAATTCGGCTGCTAATTGCGTCGCTTTGGTACCTTCCTCAAGTTCGGTTAAACCATTGCGGTTACTGATATGGGGCTGGTTTACAATCTCCTGAAGGCTCAGTTCTGTATTCAGCATTAATAACAAGCTTTGTGCGACATAGTTAATGATTCGACTCCCTCCAGGGGAGCCTATCGCTGCAAAGAGTTTCCCTTCTTCATCAAAAACCATGAATGGAGACATGGAACTGCGAGGTCGTTTACCGGGTTGAACACGGTTAGCGATGATTCGCTTATTGTTTATGGCTTTAAAGGAAAAGTCGGTTAGCTGATTGTTTAGCAGAAATCCCCCTGTCATAAGGGTGGAACCAAATGCCATCTCGATACTGCTGGTCATAGATACGGCATTGCCCCACTTATCCACAATAACAAAATGACTGGTGGAGGGGAGCTCTGGAGACATATCATCGGCTAACAAACTGGCGCTTCGGACGGGATCACCTGGCTGAGCGCTTCCTAAATCCTGATCCATCCGGATCAGACTTGCGCGGTTCTTCACATAATTCGTATCTAAAAGTTCTAAGGTTGGAACATAAACAAAATCAGAGTCCGCCAGATAACGATTGCGGTCGGCAAAAGCCAGCCTGGATGCCTGAGTGAACAGGTGATTAAACTTGCCGCCTGTCGGATCAAGCTGATCCATTGGTTGGCTTTCCAAAAGTTTCAATATCTGTAGTACGGTGACACCGCCTGAGGTTGGTGGAGGGAAACCACATACTTTGTACTTTTTGTAAGGAAGACAGATTGGTGAGCGTTCAAGGCTCTTGTAATTCTGCAGATCGGTCAGTGAAAGCAGGCCTGGGTTATCTTCTGTCTGAGCAACAGCATCGATAATATTTTTGCCGATTGAGCCAGAGTAGAAAACATCAGTACCTTCATTCGCTATCAAACTAAGGCTTTCGGCAAGCTCCGGGTTTTTTCTCAGATGCCCTATGGGTAAAGGCGAGCCATCTTCAAGGTAGAAATAGGAACGGGATGCAGGATAGCGATTCAGACCGGGGTTAATGCCGCTTGCAATCAACTTATGTAACCGGGGTGACACAATAAACCCAGCGTTTGACTGCTCTATGGCATCGGTGAACAGGTTACTCCAAAGCAGTTTGCCATTTTGTTTATGAACATCTTCGAGAAGCTTTAATACCCCCGGAGTACCAACTGAGCGACCACCCACCAGAGCATCAATCCAGCGCATTGGCTTGCCGTCCTGATAAAACAGCTGGTGGTCAGCTTTCAGAGGCGCTGTTTCACGACCGTCAAAGGCCTGTAACTTTTGCGACTCCTGATTCCAGTACAGCATGAATGCGCCGCCACCAATACCGGATGATTGTGGTTCTACGAGAGTCAGCATCGCTTGAACGGCTACAGCCGCATCTGCTGCTGTTCCGCCTTTCTGTAAAATTTTGTAACCGGCTTCTGTTGCCAAAGGGTGGGCGCTGACAACAATCGATGATGTGAAGGTGGCGAATTGATCTGATTGTCGGCCTGTAGCCATTTCAGGAGCGATATCTTCAGCTACAGCATGAGTTGTGGAGCTGAATGTCAGCATTAGAGCTATCAAAAGGGCTAATACTGCGATGAAAAGATGCTTGTACCTGAAAAAATCAGGTAAAATTGCTGAAATCGTT
The DNA here is from genome assembly GCA_030149405.1 of Neptuniibacter sp. Lineage (GTDB taxonomy): Bacteria > Pseudomonadota > Gammaproteobacteria > Pseudomonadales > Balneatricaceae > Neptuniibacter. The sequence goes on from JASBRM010000203.1 coordinate 3,550, forward strand.
CTCAAAAGCCTGGATCCCCCTAGTAATACTCATAATCTACCTTCAAGCGTGGATTAAGACTAGTAAATGGAGATACTAAATTGTCTGTCGGTGTACGTTTGCCCAATAGAGATGGTTGTTTGCCTTGTTATCGGCTGGTGCTGTTGCATGATGCCAAGGGGAAAGTGCTGGCCTTGCACCCTGTAGATTCACTTCTAAATTTGTCTGCGCTTTGGAAACAGACTGATCGTAAGTTTCAGCCAATCAGAAGTGATGATGCCAAACGTTTTTTTGGGCAGGATGCTTTGAAGCAAGAAGCAGGTCACTTCAAACTGCTGGCAATGCAGGTTTTCCATACACCCGAGCTTACTGAACACAAACAGATTGAAATAATTGAGCCTCATTCCGGCTTGATATTCTCTGTACCCACCGCAAAAATCACCTCAGGCAAAAGCAGTGCCTTTGCTGTAACCATCGATGAAATTGAGGCAATGCGCCCAGAAGGCAGCGATGTCGAAGCGATTACTAAGGCCGTTGAGCGATTTACAGCATTACGTGTAAAACAACGCCTGGAAGATACACTGGGTTTACCTTCACTGTCTCCTACAGTAAAGAAAATCATCGAACTGCGGTCCGATCCCGAAGCGGGTGTTCAGGAGTTGGTTCCGGTAGTTAAGGTTGATCCAAGCCTTTCCGCACAGGTTATGAGTTGGGCTGCATCGCCTTATTACGCTGCGCCGGGTAAAGTGACTTCTATTGATGATGCTGTAATCCGTGTTCTGGGATTTGATCTGGTAATCAATATGGCGCTGGGTACAGCGATGGGGCAACTACTCAATGTACCTAAGACCGGGCCCCGTGAAGGCACGCCATACTGGTTGCAGGCGGTTTATAACGCTTCATTGGCGGAACAGTTATGTAAATGCATGCCTTCGGATATCCGTCCGCAACCGGGGATGGTGTACCTGGCTTCTTTGCTGCACAACTTTGGTTATCTTGTGCTTGCGCATCTATTCCCGCCGCACTTCAACATGCTATCACGCTACTTTGAAGCAAACCCGCATTTCCCAATCTATGCGATTGAACAGCAGATTTTAGGGCTTACCCGAGAGCAGATTGGGAGTTGGCTGATGTCCAGTTGGGACCTGCCAGAGGAAGTCTCAACTGCAATTCGTTATCAGAATAATGCAGATTATGAGGGCGATTACAGCCCAACGGTTAAACTGCTGTATCTGGCGAACCGTATGTTACGTGAAAAAGGCTTAAGCGACGGGCCTGTAGAAGCGATTCCGGATTCAGTATTCATGGATCTGAGCATTGATCGTGACCAAGCTGCGAGGAAGCTAGCTGCTCTGATTGAAAACGATGATGATATACGCGAATTAACCGCAGTACTGGAAGATCAACACTGATCTTCCAGCTCCGCTTCTAACTCTTCCAGTTCTTCCTGACAGCAGATCCAGTCATCTTCTGTTTGAGCAGATGTCTGTTTCAGTTGTGCCTGTTTCTCCAGAAGTTCTTTCAGCTTGGTTTTATTTTCATCGGTGTATATTGAGCTGCAGGATAGCTCAGCTTCCACCTCTTCCAATTCAGTCTGGAATTTCTCCATAGCTGTTTCAAGCTGTTCCAGTTTCTTCTTAATTGGGCGCAGCTTGTTACGCTTTTCTGCAGCCAGACGTTTCTGTTCTTTTCGTTCTGCTGCGGATATTGTGCGCTTTTCCTCAGGCTTAGCTTCTGAATAAGCGTCTGCTTCCGCCTTTTGTTCCTGACGTTTCTGCTCCAGAAGCCAGCCCTGATAATCGTCCAGATCACCTTTAAACTGTTCGACTTTGCCATGAGCAACCAGATAGAACTCATCGACCGTATTCCTTAGCAGGTGACGGTCGTGCGAAACCAGTATCAGTACGCCTTCAAAGGTCTGTAGGGCCAGAGTTAAGGCATGACGAACTTCCAGATCCAGATGGTTGGTTGGTTCGTCCATTAACAATAGATTGGGCTTCTGCCAGGCGATCATTGCCAAAGCAACCCGGGCTTTTTCGCCTCCGGAAAAGTTCTGGACTGCTTCCAGAGAGCGATTACCAATAAACCCAAACGACCCCAGATAATCGCGGATTTCCTGTTCGGAAGCCTTAGGGCTGATACGCTTGATATGCAGCAGAGGCGATGCATTCATATCCAGAGCTTCCAGTTGATGCTGGGCAAAGTAACCTATGCGCAGGTTTTCGCTCTCATGGCGGTCCCCATTGATCAGCCCCAAATCACCAACCAAAGACTTAACCAGTGTGGATTTACCCGCGCCGTTAGGCCCTAACAAGCCAATTCTTTGCCCTGGGGTCAGGCTTAAAGAGGTGTTTTTCAGAATAGGGGTCTTGCTGTAACCGCACTCGGCATCATAAAGCGTCAGTAATGGCGAAGACATTTTGTCAGAAGCTTTGAAGCGGAAGCTGAAAGGGCTGTCCACGTGAGCCGGAGCGATTTTCTCCATACGTTCCAGCTCTTTGATACGGCTTTGGGCCTGTTTGGCTTTTGTTGCTTTCGCTTTAAAGCGACGAACAAAGCTTTCAATTTCGGTGATGCGTTGTTGCTGCTTTTCAAATGCAGACTGTTGCTGCGCCAGACGTTCAGCGCGTTGTCGTTCAAAGGCGGAATAGCCACCCTTGTACAGGTGAAGCTGTTTTCGCTCTATATGCGTAATATGGCTGACGACATTATCCAAAAAGTCCCGGTCGTGGGAGATTAGTATCAACATGCCGGGGTAAAGGCGCAGCCATTGTTCCAGCCAGATTGTTGCATCCAGGTCCAGGTGGTTTGTAGGTTCGTCGAGCAGTAATAGGTCTGACGGGCACATCAGTGCCTGAGCCAGATTCAAACGGATTTTCCAGCCCCCTGAGAACTCTTTTACTGAGCGTTCTATATCGCTGTGACTAAAACCTAATCCAGCCAATAACTGCGCTGCGCGGGACTTGGCGCTGTAGCCATTGTGGCTGTCCAGCTCGGCATGCAGTTCACCCAGGCGTTCCATATTATGTGAGGCTTCAGCAGCCTGAATCTGACTTTCGATGTGACGAAGTTGTTTATCTCCATCCAGAACATAATCCAGAGCTGAACGATCTGAGGCAGGAACCTCCTGAGCCATATGCGACATGCGCAGGCCGCCGGGAATATCCAGATCCCCGCTATCGCAGTGCAACTCCCCCAGTAGAAGTTTGAACAGGGATGATTTGCCTGCACCATTGGAACCGACCAACCCCACTTTCCATCCAGAGTGCAAAGTTAGGTCGGCTTGCTCTAGCAATATATTGTGGCCGCGTTGTAAGCTGACTTTTTGAAATTGAATCATGGCGGCGGATTCTAACATTGATGCAATTGGAAAATGAACTTTGGCACTTCGCGCTGGATTTTTACAGCAAACCGGAAGTTGAGCACTGTTGTCTTAGCTTGCAGGATCAATATTGCCTGAGCATCAACCGCATCATCTTTTCATGTTGGTGTGGTGCGCAAGGGTTGGAGGTGTTAGAGCCTCAATTCCAGGAGGCTGCTCTGTGGCAAGAGGAGATTACTCACCCCATCAGGGCACTGCGTTATAAGGTCAGAGAGCAAAAAGAAGATTACCCGGACTGTTACGCAAAGTTGCGTCAGGCAGAGCTGGCCTGCGAACAGGTTGAATTGTTTATGTTGTACGAACAGGCGGCAAAACTGCCGCAATCAGATCTCGATTCTCTGGTATTGGTTGAGAAAAATCTGCAAACCTATTTGAAATTGAATAATTTGCCTATAGATAAAGAGATAACCCAATATCTTTCGCCGCTGATCGGTGTTCTAAAGGAACATTATGTGGCTAAATGATGAAGCTGGAAGCCACGGGTGGAACTTACCCGCTGTTTACCAGACTAAAGTTGCTTATTGGTAGTTATATCGCATCATCTGGTGTGAGTTCTCTGAAGAAGATACAAGGATTATTAGAATGAAAAAAACAATTCTGGCGGTTGCATTAAGTGCCGCAATGGTTGCTCCAACCATCTCAGCGGTTGAACTTAAAACCGATGACCAGAAAGTGAGCTATAGTGTTGGCCTGATGGTAGGCGAGCAGTTAAAAACGATTCCTGATCTGGATTTTGACGCTTTCTACGAAGCTGTTCAGACAACTTATAGCGGTAAAGAAGCGAAGCTGACGCCTGAACAGGTGCGAGAAGTAATGGAAGGCTTCCAGAAGAAACAGATGGAAGCTCAGAAAGCTAAATTCGATAAGCTGAGCTCTGATAACCTGGAAAAAGGTAAGAACTACCTAGCTGAAAACGGTAAAAAGTCTGGCGTTAAAACGACAGAAAGCGGTCTTCAGTATGAAGAGCTGACAGCGGGTACCGGTGCGATGCCAACAGCGCAGGACACCGTTAAGGTTCATTACCGCGGTACTCTGATTAATGGCACTGAGTTTGACAGTTCTTATTCCCGTAATGAACCTGTTTCTTTCCCTCTGAACGGTGTGATCCCTGGCTGGACTGAAGGTCTGCAGCTTATTAAAGAAGGTGGTAAAGGCCGCCTGGTCATTCCATCTGATCTGGCATACGGTCCAGGCGGAATGGGTAATGCAATCGGTCCAAATGAAACGCTGATCTTCGAAGTTGAGCTGCTGGAAATCAACCCAGGTCAGGAAGAAGCAAAAGCTGAAGGTAAGTAAGCTAATTTGAATTTAAAAAGGCCTCTAAATAGAGGCCTTTTTTATTATCTGGATCTTTCTATTTCAACTCGTTCATTATGCCGTTTGAGCTGAGTGCGTAATAGGTATTTTGCCCAAATCCAACAGCGTAAACCCCTGCATGGACTGGCCCATAAGGGTCGCGCTTGTGTACCCTCCAGCGACGAAGTTCTGAGCCGCTATTTACATCCCATAGCTGCACCAAACCAGCTGCAGACCCAGTGAGAAGTTGGCTGCTGTCTGGCGAAAAGCGGGCGCTCAGGTAACTGACGCGTTTCTGGAAAAAGTCTGCAATGTTACTCAGGGTATGTATCTCTTCACCCGAATTAACATCCCAGATAATTGCTTTATCCAGACTGCCGGCACTGAATGCGTAACGGCTATTTGGCGATATGGCGACTATATCTACAACATTACTGAATGATACTGTTCGCAGAAGTTCGCCTGTTTCAACACTCCA